>NZ_JAWSTH010000090.1:0-25507 GCF_033542075.1 Conexibacter stalactiti | reverse complement strand
CATGCGGCGGCGCCGGCGCGGGCGCGCCGACGCGGTCGCCACGTGCCCGGCGCCGGCCGTGGCGCCGAGGTCGTCCGCGGCGGCGGCGCGCAGCGCGTCGCCGAGCTGGTCGAGACGGGCGTCGGTCGTGTCACGGGCGGTCATCGGTATGACTCCTTGGTGCTGGAGAGACGGCCGCGCAGCGCCCCGAGGCCGCGGTGGACGCGGACGCGCGCGGCAGGCGCGGTGGTGCCGAGGCGCGCGGCGACCTAGGCGGGCGATCCCGTACAGCCACGGCGTGGCCGAGGCGCTGGCCTCGTCGCGGAAGCGGGCGCGCACCAGCCACGCCTGCGCGAACGTCTCCGCCGTCAGCTCGAAGGCGGCGTCGGCGCTGCCGCTGCGGCGCACGAAGTAGTCGTGGATCGCACGCGCGTGGCGGTCGTACAGCTCGCGGAAGGCGTCCGGATCTGTGCGGGCGGCCGCCAGCAGCGCGGCGTCGCTGGTCATGTGACGTGAGTGGTTGCCATCGGGGGGTTCATTGCGCGGGCGGCCGCGGACGTTACGGGCCGACCCGATTCGACGGCGCTCGAACGTGGTAGGCCGATCCCATGCGCATCCGTGCCTCCCTCGCCGCCGCGCTGGCCGCCGCGACGGCCGCGCTCGCGATCCCCGCCGCGACGACCGCCGCCAGATCCGAGCAGCAGGCCGCTCCGGCCTACCCGAACACGAGACTGGCGATCGCCGTCCAGGGCAGACCGCGCGCCGGCAGCGTCGCGACGGTCGTCGTGAGCGGATCGAACGAGGCGAGAGACCCGCCGATCGACTACTCGATCGACCTGTTCGTGCAGGACCCGCGCGTGATCAAGCGCTGTCCGCGCTCGTACGGCGCGGAGCTGAACAACGTCATCAACCTCGGCGACCACATCGCGCGGATCGGCCGCGGTCTCAACGCCGGCGACGGCGGCCGCTTCCGCATCCCGATCAAGTACCAGACCGGCTCGACGCGCAGAGTGCTGTTCTGCGCCTACACCCGCTTCGTGACCGACGACGCCGCCGTCGCGGCGCTGCGCCACACCTTCGTCAGAGCGGCGCGCAGACCGGCCCGACGCTGACCGCGGCGGCTCAAGGAGGGCCGGGTCGCGGTCGATCTCCGGGGGACGATGCTCTCTCCCCGCCGCCTCATCTGCGCGACGCTGCTGACCGCCGTCGCGGCCCTCGGCACCGCCGCGACCGCCCCCGCCGACGAGATCCTCGGCGACGGCCGCGTCGTCGTCGAATGGGGCCCGGCCGCCCGCGCCGCCAAGCCGTTCGCCGCCGCGCTCCGCCGCTCCGGCTCGATCGAGCAGGTCGCGACCGCCGTCAACGACCGCTACAGACTGCCGCGCGACATCCCCGTCGTCTTCTCCAGCGAGGCGGAGATCGGCCCCGCCTATCTGCCGGACGTCGAGTTCGAGGGCGAGAAGCTCAGCTTCATCCACTTCCCGCACCTGTTCCTCAACTACGAGGTCAGAGTGATGCGCCAGATGCTGGGCGGGATGAAGGACCCCGGCCCGGTGCGCATGATGATCTGGGCCAATGAGTTCGTCGTCGCGCACGAGCTCGGCCACGCGCTCGTCGACCAGCTGCAGATCCCGATAACGGGCAAGGAGGAGGACGCCGTCGAC
The DNA here is from genome assembly GCF_033542075.1 of Conexibacter stalactiti. NCBI lineage: Bacteria > Bacillati > Actinomycetota > Thermoleophilia > Solirubrobacterales > Conexibacteraceae > Conexibacter > Conexibacter stalactiti. The sequence goes on along the minus strand of NZ_JAWSTH010000090.1, from coordinate 23,864 downwards.
GGCTTCGCCGCCTACCTGCTCGCCAACACGCCCGCGTTCGGCGCGCGCTCGGCGCTCGCCGCCTCGATCCTCTTCGCCGGCATGTCCTCGACGCCCACCGACGACGACTACGCCGACGAGCACTCGCTCTCGCAGCAGCGCACCTACCAGTTCCTCTGCTGGATCTACGGCAGCGACAAGAAGGAGTTCAAGTCGCTGGTCGGCAAGGACGGCCTGCCGAAGCGCCGCGCCGTCCGCTGCGGCGACGAGTGGAAGCAGCTCAACCGCTCGTGGTCGACGCTGATGGCGCCGCACCTGAAGACGCCGGTGGCGTAGGGCGCTCAGCTCTCGTTGTAGCAACCGTCCCCGTCGCCGTCCCGCTGCCCGGGATAGACGGGGTACGGTCGCGCCTGAGGGTCGCCGTCGCAGCCGATCTCGGTGCCGCCGGATCCGCCAGAGCCACCGGAGCCGCCGGAACCTCCGGAGCTGGACTGCTCGCGCTCACGCCGGCGCTTGTCGGCCTCGCGCTTGCGCTCCTCGGCTCGACGCCGTGCCTCCGCCCGCTTGCGCTCCGCGGTGCGCAGGCGCGCGCAGCGGGCGCCGCTGACTGTCCAAGAGCCGCGGCGGGAGACGGTCGTCCCATACGGGTCTGCGATCGCGACGACGAAGGCGTGTCTGCCGGTTGCGGCGCAGCTCGTCGAGAAGCTCAGCGTCCGCTGCGCGCCCGCTCTCTCGACGTACGAGACGCGCTTGACGATGCGGCCGCCTCGTCGCACGACGAGGCGGACCTGAGCGCGCGGCGAGGAGACGATCGTCAGCCGCACCCGGCCGCGTGCTCGACTGGTCCGCGGCAGCGACGTCGCGACCGTCGCGCGCGCCGTCGCCGGCGAGAGCGGCCGCGGCACCACGCGAACGGTGCGAACGTCGCTGCGGTAGCTGCCTCCGTAGGGGCCAGGTCGGTCGATCGCCCACCACAGCCTGCGGTAGCCGAGGTCGCGCGTGATGCGCGCGGCGATCGTGTCTCCTCGCTTCGAGACGCGCACCTCGTCGCTCTCGACATCCCCGCTCCAGACGACCTCTCCGCCAGCCGAGGGAGGACCGTCGTAGAGCGTGATCGCGTCCGTCTCGCCGCGGAGCCCACGGCGCCACGAGATGCTGACGCGGTCGCGGCTCTCGGCGCCGTCCTCGGTCACGAGCTGCGGGACGAGCGCCGGGTCGCGCGCGATCTCGAAGACGGTCGTGGCGCTGGCCGCGGGTCTGGCCGCGAGATCGACGCCGTCGCCGTCATCGCCATAGATGTAGGCGCAGACGCGGTACCGGCCCGGTTGCGCGGGCCCGAAGGTCGCGCCGCTGGCGACCGGACCTGCCGGCAGCGCCTGCGGGGGCCGCACGGTGCGCACGCCGCTTGTCGCGGTCTGTCGCGCGGAGCTTGCGGCGCACGCGACCCTCTCGGGCCCGACGAAGGCCGTCAGCTGCGCCCTTGTCGGCATCGTGCCCGAGAAGCTCAGCGGCACGGTGTCGTTGGCGCCGACGACCGCCGGAGCGGAGGCACTGAGCTTCGGCGCGTTCGGGTCGACGACGGTGAAGGGAAGCGACGCGGCGCCGTTCGGTGCATCCACGCTGTTCTCTGACAGGTAGCCGCACACCACGTAGGCTCCCTCTCGCGCGGGCGTGAGCGAGTACGTCCGCGAGACCTGGCCCGCCGCGATCGTGTCGCCGTAGGATGGCGTCAGCGCGCTCGCCGCATTGCCCGCAGCGGTTGCCGCGCAGGTCGCAGACCCCGAGGCGACGTAGAGGAAGAGCTGCCGCTCTCGCTCGGTGGCGCCGTTCGCGAAGACGGTGAGCGGCTGTCCCTTCGCGGGCGGCGCGGACAGCGCGAGGTTCAACGAAGCGGTCGGTTCGCGGACGGCCGTGAGCTGCGCCGCGGTGGCGTGCGGCGTGTCGATGCTGTTCTCTGAGATGTAGGCGCAGACGCGAACGGAGCCGCTGTTCTGCGGGGTGTAGCTGTAGGTGCGTCTGAAGGAGCCCGCCGCGATCATGTCGCCGTAGGAGGGCGTCAGGACGGTCGCCGCGTTGCCGGCCGGCGTTGAGGCGCAGCTCCCAGCGCTCATGCTCGCGTACACGAACAGGCTCCGTTCCAGCTCCGTCGTGCCGGAGACGGTGTACGTGATCGGCGCTTCCTCTGCGGCGTCGGCGCTCGCCTCGATCACGACTGACGCCGTCGGTTCGCGGACGAGCGTGAGGCGCGTCGCGGTTGCTTCGGGCGTGTCGATGCTGTTCTCCGAGACGTAGGCGCAGACGCGAACGGAGCCGCTGTTCTGCGGCGTGTAGCTGTAGTCGCGCGTGAAGGAGCCCGCCGTGATCGTGTCGCCATAGGAGGGAGTCAGGACGGTCGCCGCGTTGCCGGCCGGCGTTGAGGCGCAGCTCCCAGCGCTCATGCTCGCGTACACGAACAGCTGACGGTCAACCTCAGTGGCGCCCGAGACGGTGTACGTGACCGGCGTCTCCTCCGTGGGGTCGCCGCTTTCGGAGAGGTCAACGGAGGCGATCGGAGCACGAACGCTGAGGAGGCTCGCAGCAGTCGCCTGCGGCGCCGTGATCGAACTCGCGGACAGATACGCGCACACGCGGTAGGCGCCGCTGTTCTGCGGCGTGTAGCTGTAGTCGCGAGAGAACGAGCCCGCCGCGATCGTGTCGCCGTAGGAGGGAGTCAAAACGGTGGCCGCGTTGCCGGCCGGCGTCGATGCGCAGCTCCCGATACCGCTCTTGATGTAGACGAACAGCTGCGTCGCCACGTCAGCGGTGCCCGAGACGGTGATCGTCGTCGCGATCTCCTCGGTCGGATCGGCGTCGAAGGAGATGCTCGTCGTGGCGCCTGCTGCCGTGCTTGCGCTGACGAGCAGGAGGGCGATCGCCCCGAGCAGCGATGCGGCGATCGACCAGCGGCGACGACGAGGGGAGGTGGAGCGCGACGTGGGCACATCGCGGATGGTCGCGCGTCGGTACGCGGCACGCGCCGGTCGCGCCAACCGACTCTACCCTTACGTTAGGGTAGAGTCGAACGGGTGCCCAGCCTCGCCCTGCCCCGCCCACAGCTGCCCGCGCCCGCGGTCCTGCGTGTCGAGCTGCTGTCCGGCCTCGTCGTCGCGCTGGCGCTGATCCCCGAGGCGATCTCGTTCTCGCTGATCGCCGGCGTCGATCCGAAGATCGGCCTCTACGCCTCCTTCACGATGGCGGTCGCGATCGCCTTCTGCGGCGGCCGGCCGGCGATGATCTCGGCCGCGACCGGCGCGATGGCGCTCGTCGTCGTCTCGCTCGTGGAGGAGCACGGCGTCGAGTACCTGTTCGCCGCCGCGCTGCTGGCCGGCGCCTTCCAGATCGTGCTCGGCCTGCTTGGCGTCGCGAAGCTGATGCGGTTCGTGCCGCGCTCGGTGATGACCGGCTTCGTCAACGCGCTCGCGATCCTGATCTTCCTCGCGCAGATCCCGTACCTGACCGACGGCGGCATCGCCGGCTGGCTGCTGTGCGCGGCGGGACTGGCGATCATCTACAGCGTTCCGCGGCTGACGAGCGCGATCCCGGCGCCGCTGGTCGCGATCGTGACGCTGACCATCGTCGTGGTCGTCGCCGGCATCTCGGTCCCCGACGTCGGCGACCAGGGCGAGCTGCCGAGCACGCTGCCGCTGCTCGGGATCCCGTCGGTCCCGTTCACGTTCGAGACGCTGAGCATCGTCGCGCCGTACGCGCTGACGCTCGCCGCCGTCGGGCTGCTGGAGTCGCTGATGACGGCCAAGCTCGTCGACGACGTCACCGAGACCTCCTCCGACAAGGACAGAGAGGCGCGCGGCCAGGGGATCGCGAACATCGTCACGGGCCTCTTCGGCGGCATGCCCGGCTGCGCGATGATCGGCCAGACGATGATCAACGTCCGCGCCGGCGGCGCGCGCACGCGCCTCTCGACCTTCTGCGCCGGCTTCTTCCTGCTGATCCTCGTCGTCGCGCTCGGCTCGGTCGTCGCCGTGATCCCGATGGCGGCGCTCGTCGCGGTGATGGTGCTCGTCTCCGTCTCGACCTTCGACTGGCACAGCATCGCCCCGCGCACGCTGAGACGGATGCCGCTCGGCGAGACGGTCGTGATGGGCGTGACGGTCGCGGCGACCGTCGCGACCCACAACCTCGCGATCGGCGTCGGCCTCGGCGTGCTCACCTCGATGGTCATCTTCGCCCGCCGCGTCGCCCACCTCGTCGAGGTGCGGCGCATCCTCGACCCCGACGGCACGAGCGTCCTCTACACCGTCTCCGGCGAGCTGTTCTTCGCCTCCGACCAGGAGCTGATCGAGGCGTTCGAGTACGCGAGCGACCCGCCGAACGTCGTGATCGATCTCTCACGCGCGCACCTCTGGGACGCCTCCGCCGTCGCCGCGCTCGACGCGATCGCGACCCACTACGGCCGCCACGGGATCGAGCCGCGCGTGACCGGGCTCAACAGACGCAGCGAGCAGCTGCGCAGCGACCTCTCCGGCCAGCTCGCCGCGGCCCACTGAAGTACGCTGGCCCGCGATGGCCGAGCGCGCGCAGATGCTCCAGATCGGCGAGGTCGCCGAGCGCGTCGGGCTGTCGCTGCGCAGCGTCCGCTTCTACGAGGAGTCGGGGCTGCTGACGCCGGCCGCGCGCAGCGACGGCGGCTTCCGCCTCTACACCGAGGAGCAGGTGGAGCGGCTGCTGCTGATCAAGCGGATGAAGCCGCTCGGCTTCTCCGTGCAGGAGATGCGCGACCTGCTGACCGCCTACGACACGCTCGAGGCGGCCGACGCCGACGCCGCCCAGCTCGACGCCGCGCGCGAGCGGATCGCGGCCTTCTCCGCGCGGACCGTCGAGCGGATCGCCGACCTGCGCAAGCAGCTCGACCGCGCCGAGGAGTTCGCCGCGCGGCTGGAGCGCGTGCAGGCGCCGCGCGGCTGAGCGGCCTGCGCCGCCGCGCGTCCGGTCACGACTATTCAAGCCTTGAACAACCCGTGGGCGCTTGCGCGTCGCGGCGGGCGCGGGTAGCGTGGCTTAAGTAGTGCATCGGGGAGGCCCGAGCGGGCGTCAGCGGGAGGAGTCAGGGGGCGACGTGAAGACGAGTTTGAGATCGCCGGTCAACTACGCGGTGCTGGGGCTCGTGATCGAGAAGCCGAGCTACGGCTACGAGCTGCTCCAGCGGCTGCGCGCCCGCTACGGGGAGCTGCTGGAAGTCAACAGCCCTTCGCACGTCTACGCCGCGCTCGACCGCCTGCAGCGCGAGCGTCTGATCGTCCACAACACCGAGGCAGCCGATCCCGCCGAAGACGAGCGGCCGGTGCGGCAGCCGAAGGTGACTTACCGCGCGACCGCCGACGGCGCCGTCGTCTACCGCCAATGGCTCGCCGAGCGGCTGCGCGACGACGAGGAGCGGATCGAGCTGCTCGGCCGGCTGATCGCCGTCGGCGCGCGCGACCTCGGCGCGCTCGGCGACCTGATCGACCGCTATGACGCCGAGTGCGTCTCGGTCTCGCAGCGGATCCCGCTCGTCGACCGCAGCGCGGCACAGGCCGGCGTCGAGCCCGAGCGCGAGTTCGTGCAGCGGCTGGTGGCCGAGGAGCGGCGCTTCGTGCTGGAGGCGCAGCTGCGCTGGATCGACTACGCCCGCGAGGAGCTGCGCGACCGCGCGGCGCACCGAGACGGCAGCGCCGGCGGGCGATGAGCCTGCTCGTCTTCGACGGCGTCACGAAGCGCTATGCCGACGCCCGCCGTGCGCGGACCGCGCTCGACGCGATATCGCTCGCGGTCGAGCCCGGCGAGCTGGTCGCCGTCTGGGGCGGTCGCGCATCAGGGCGCACGACGTTGCTGCGCGTCGGCGCGGGGCTGGAGCAGCCCGACGCCGGCACCGTCCGCTTCGGCGGCGTCGACCTCGCCGCCGGCGCCGAGGCGGCGACGGCGGCTGGGCTCGCCTACGCGCAGCCGCGCCTGCTCGGTCCGCAGCGCCAGCCGCTGCTCGATCGCCTCGCCGTCGCGCTCGTCGCGCGCGGCGCCCGCAAGCGCGACGCGCGCGATGAGGCGCTGGCGGCGCTGGAGCGCGCCGGCGTCGGCGACTGCGCGCACGTCCGCGTCGGAGAGCTGGACGCGACCGAGTCGGTGCGCGTCGGGATCGCCCAGGCGCTGCTGGTGCAGCCGCGCCTGATCGCGATCGACGAGCCGACGGCGACGGTCCCGCTGATCGAGCGCGACGGGATCCTCGCGCTGCTACGCGCGATCGCCGACTCCGGCGTCGCCGTGCTGATGACCGCGGGTGAGGCGATCGGCCTCGCCGGGGTCGACCGCGCGCTCACGATCAGCGCCGGTCGCCTGCGTACCAACGTCGCCGCCGAGCGCGCCACCGTCGTCCCGCTGCGGCCCGCGAGCAGCGTCTGACCGCGGCCCTCCACGTCGCCCGCAACCGTCTCGCCGCGCGCCGCATCCGCAGCATCAGCAGGAACGGCTCGACCGCCGGCCCGATCGCCGTCCGGATCGCCTCGGCCGCGTCACGCGCGCCGGCGTCGCGCGCCCGCTCGTGCGTGAGGTTGAGCGCGACCATCCCAGCGAGCAGCAGCAGGTGGCGCGAGGAGCACGGCAGCGCGGACAGCTCGCGCACGCTGCGGCGGGCGATCTCGCCGAGCCGGGCGCCCAGCTCCCGCTCCGAGTCGTAGCGGCCGACGTAGCTGTGGTTGCCGGTGCGGAGGTCGTCGGCGCGGTCGACGAGGCTCTCGCTCAGGTAGTTCAGCGCCGCGACCCAGGGGAAGTAGGCGGAGGCGGTCGCGGCGACCTCGGCCGGTCCGGTCCGTTCGAGCGTCGCGGCGGCGCAGAGGGCGAAGATGCCGAGCGGCGAGCTGGCGCTGGCGGCGAACTCGAACCAGCGCAGGTCGGGCTGGTCATCGCCGACGCTCGCTCTCGCCCATGCCGCCAGCGCGCGGTGGTCGTCGCCGCGGCCGGCGTGGTTGAGGCTCTGCGCCTCGGCGGCGCGCTCGGTCGCGACGACCAGCGCCTCGGTCACGCGCGCCGCCGCGGGAGCCGCGGCCAGCCCGCGGCGGCAGGCCAGCACGAGCTGGACGAGGTAGCCGCCGTCGTCGCGGTGGGGGTGGTGGCGGTAGAGGTCCTCAGACAGCGGCGCGCGCGCGTCGACGGCGGCGCGCAGCGCGCGGTGGAGGCTGCGGTTGTTGGCGAGCGTCGGATGCGCCTCGGTCACGCCGTCGAGGTAGTCGTACATCACCTCGAAGGCGACGACGGCGCGCACGAGCGCGGCGCGACGGCGGCGCGGGGCGAGGATCGCGAAGGCGGCCGCGCCCTCGGCCGTGACGTGCTCCTCGGTCAGCTTCTCGACGGCGTGGCGGCGCAGCGCCGGCTCCGGGATCGCGTCGGCGAGCTGCCGCCATCTGCGCAGCTCGCCGCCGACGAGCGGGAAGATCCCGAACCAGTAGCTGCTCGCCGCCGCCGGGAAGGCAGCGAGCGGGCGCAGCCGCTGTGGCCGGGACCTGCGGGCGATCGTCATGTGAGCATCCTCGGCACGTTGCCGAGGATGCTGGACAGTTATTCCTGGAAGCGCAGCCGCGGAGGTACGCGCGCGGCGAGGAAGCCGGGAACCGAGACGAGCGCCAGCGCCAGCGCCAGCACGAGCACGACCAGCGACGTCATGTGCCCGAGCTGGACGGAGAAGGGCGCGGAGAAGCCGGTCGTCAGCTCCAGCCAGCGATCGCCGAGCAGATGCCCGACCGTCCCCGCGACGAGCCCGACGAGGCAGCCGACGGACAGCACCGCGCCGCCTTCGAGCAGCAGCATGCCGCCGATCTGGCGCCGGCGGACGCCCTCCAGCTTGTAGGCGGCCAGCAGCCGCCGCCGATCCCACACCGACGCCGTCAGCGCGACTCCGAGCGCCAGTGCGGAGGCGACCAGCAGCAGCGTCGAGATCTGGCTCAGGCGCGTGAGGCCGTCGCGCAGCGCCGAGCGGAACTCGGCCTCCAGCACCGCCGTGCTCTGCACGTCGAGCGCCTGCGCCTGCGGTCCGAGCGCCGCTCCGATCGCCGCGATCGTCGCCGCTGGGCGCGCGCCCGGATCGAGGTCCAGCTCGATCGCCGACGGGTCGGCGGTGCGCCACGCGCGGCGGTAGTCGTCGGCGTTGACGATCAGGCCGCCGGGGCCCCAGCTGAGGTTCGTCACGATCGCCGCGACGCGCAGCGTCAACGGCCCGGCCGGCGCCGGCAGCGTCAGGCGGCCGCCGACGTCGAGGCCGCGGTCCTTCGCGATCGCCTCCGAGACGGCGACGGCGCCGCCGCGCCGCACCTCTTCACCGGCCGCGGCGGCGTCGCCCTCGAGCGTCTGCGAGGGCGGCACGATCACGCGGTCGGCTCTCGGCCGCGCGATCATCCAGATGCGGCGCGAACCGACGTCGAACATGCCGCCCTGGTAGACGCGGACGGCCGCGACGCCGGGCACGCCGGCGAGTCGCGCCAGCGTGCCGTCGTCGAGCGCGAAGCTGTCGGTCGTGAGGCTGCGGCCGGCGGTTGTGATCCACACATCGGCGGTCCCCAGGTGGTCGGCGTAGCCGGCGTGCAGGCCGCGCACGAGGTCGTGGCGAGCGCCGTCGATCGCGACGTTGCCGAGCACCGCGACGGCCGCGATCGCCGCGACCGCGACCGAGCGCGTCATCGTCGCGCGGGCGTTCATCACGGCGATCGTCAGCAGCTTCAGGTTGAGCCGCGTCGCGACCTGGTCGACCAGCCACATGCAGGCGGCGAAGATCGCCGGCATCGCCAGCAGCGTCGCGACGATCAGCGCCAGCACCCCGAAGATCGCCGTGCTCGGCTCCGCCGTCACGATCGCGGCCGTCGCCGCGAGCAGCAGCAGCGCGCCGCCGAGCAGCCGCCGCCGGGCGCGCGGGCTGATGCCCTCGCCGGGCTCGCCATCCTCCTCGTAGGCGGCCTCGACGTCGCCGTGCGAGAAGGCGTCGAGCAGCGGTCGCCCGGTCGCCAGCAGCGCCGCCAGCAGCCCGGACGCGAAGGCGATCGCGACGGCGCTGAAGGGGACGACGCGCTGCGTGCCGATCGGGAAGGTGAAGGCGAGATAGCCGGGGACGCTGTGGAAGACCGTGCGCGACAGCAGGTCGCCGAACGCGAGGCCGGCGAGCGAGGCGACGACGCCGAGCGTCGCCGCCTGGAAGCCGAGCACCGCGACGACCTGCCCGGTGCCGGCTCCCTGCGTCCGCAGCTCGGCGACGAAGCGGCGGCGGTCGGGCACCGTCAACAGCATCGCGTTGAAGGCGAAGAGGACGCCGACGAGCGCGCTGATGATCGAGAAGAGGGCGGTCGACTGGTCGTTGGCCTCGGTCGCGACGCGCAGCCGCTGCACCGGCGCGTCGGCCGCGCCGACCTCCAGCCGGCCGGCCGCGAGCGTCTCCAGCTGCCGGCGCAGGGCCTCCTTCCGTCCTGCTCTCGCCGCGATGTAGATCGAGGAGATCGCGCCCGGCATGTCGCTCAGCCGCTGGGCGTTGGCGAGTGGGGTGACGACCAGCGGACTGTCGGCAGCGACGCCGATCTGGCCGCGGTCGAGCGTCGCGCCGACGCGGATCGCGCGGCGTCTGCCCGCGATCAGCAGGACGGCCTCGTCGGCGGGCTCGGCGCCGACCGCGCCCGCGACGCCGGTCGGCATCACGACCCCGCGCGCGGGGATCGACAGCCCGCCCGCGCCGAAGTTCTGCGTCACCCGGCCGCCGAGCTGCGCGAGGCTCGGCTCGATCCCGACCAGCGCGACCTGCTGGCGGCCGCGCGGCCCGACGAGCACCGCCCGGCGCTCGATGATCGGCGTCGCGACGGCGACGTCGTCGAGCGCGCGCACGCGCGTCAGGACGGACGCCGGGAAGCCGTGCTCGTCGCCGGCGGTCAGCTGCAGCTCGACGTTGCCGCCGATCCCCTCGTAGAGCTGCTCGACCGATCCCGTGACGCTCGTGTTCGCGACCTGCACGGCGAACAGGAGCGCGACGCCCGCCGCGATGCCGACGCCCGCGAGCAGCTCCTGGAAGGGGTGGGCGCGCAGCCGCCAGCCGTACAGGTAGATGAGCGTGCGCAGCTTCATGTGCGCGCCGGGGCGGGGGCGGCGGCAGGCCGGTGGTCGGCGCGCTCGGTCAGGAGCCCGTCGCGCAGGTCGCAGACGCGGTCGGCGAAGGCGGCCGCGTCTGGGTCGTGGGTCGCGAGCAGCATCCCGACCCGGCGCTCGCGGCAGATCCCGGCGAGCAGCGACAGGATCGCCCTGCCGCGCTCGGTGTCGAGGCTCGCGGTCGGCTCGTCGGCGAGGATCAGCGCCGGCTCGCCGGCGAGCGCGCGGGCGATCACGACCCGCTGCTGCTCGCCCATCGAGAGCTTCGACGGCGGGTGCCCGGCACGCTGCTCCAACCCGACCCGTCTCAGCCACGTCAGCGCCTGCTGCTTCGCTCTGCGCGGCGCCCAGCCGGCGAACAGCAGCTTCATCGCGGCGTTGTCGAGCGCCGATGTCCCGGGGTGCAGGTAGAAGCGCTGGAAGACGAAGCCGAGCGAGCGCCGGTAGCGCGCCGCCTCGCCCGCCGACAGCGTCGCGAGGTCGACGCCGCCGAAGCGGACGCTTCCGTGGTCGGGCCGCTGCGTGCCGGCGGCCAGCTCCAGCAGCGTCGTCTTGCCGGAGCCGCTCGGGCCGTAGAGCGCGACGACCTCGCCGGGCGCGATCGTCAGCGACGCGCCGTCGACCGCGCACACGACCTCGCCGCCGGTCGTGTAGCGCTTCGCGACGGCGTCCAGCTCGAGCGCGCTCACGGCGCCGGCGCCCCGCTCGGGAACGGCACGATCTGAGCGGCTGGCCGCTCCGGCACGCGCAGGCCGCCGCGGCCGTCGAGCGACATGATCCAGTCGCTGCCGCGCAGCGCTGACGCCTCACGCGACGAGACCAGCAGCGTCAGCTCGCGCCGGTCGTGCGCGAGCGACCGCAGCAGCGTCTGCAGCGCCTGTTGCTCGCCGGCGCCGCTGCCGCCGCCGGGGTCGTCGACGATCAGCAGGCGTGGTTCGCGCACGAGCGCGCGGGCGAGCGCCAGCCGCGTCAGCGCGTCGGGCGGCAGCTCGTGCGGGGCGGCGTCGACGAACGCCTCGGCGGAGACCTGCTCGGCCGCCTCGCGGGCGCGAGCGAGCGCCGCCACGACCGGCGTGCCGGCGATCACCAGCGGCAGCGCGATGTGGTCGAGCATCGGCTTGCCGGGCGCGGCGCGCCAGTCCTGCGTCTGCGCGACGAAGGCGATCTCGCGCAGGCGCCGCGTCCGCTCGCGCCGTGGCAGTGCCTCGACGGGGCGCCCGCGCCAGCGCACGACGCCCGCGTCGGCGTCCTCGAGGCCGGCCGCGATCCGCAGCAGCGTCGTCTTCCCGCTGCGGCGCGCGCCGCGCAGGCCGACGCGCTCGCCGGGCGCCAGCTCGAACGAGATCGCGTCGAGCACCACCATCTCGGTGCGGCCGCTGCGCCGTCGCTTGAAGACGCGCTCGACCGTCAGCAGCGGCGCCGTGCCGGCTGTGGGCGTTGCATGGCGCAGTGAAGTCCCCCGTGGTGAGAAATGCTCGCGTCTTCCAGACTATTGAACGGGTGCGCGCCACCGCAAGCGGGTGCGTCAGCGCCGATAGTCACGACTTGAACATTCGGGCGCGGCACTGGTTTCCGGCGCCGGGTCGTTGGGACACTTGCGACGCCCCCAAGTCCCAGCTCCGCGCTGGGCCCGCGGCGGCCCCGGCACTATGCGCGCCCCCCTCGCGCTGGTCGTCGGGGCCGCGCGCCCCCTGTCTGAAGCGAACGGCCGGAGCGCGCTGGCGGCAGCCATCGCGGCCGGTGTCCCCACGCGCTAGCCTGGAAAGCGGAGCGGCGGCGCAGGGACCGCCTTCTCACGAGCGAGGAGCGCGCATGACCCGCGAGCAGGCGACGACGCTGCCACCCGGCCCCCGGGGACCGGCCGCGCTCTCGACCGCGCTGATGATGCAGCGGCCGCTCGAATCGCTGCTCGGCTGGCACCGGCGCTACGGCGATCTGTTCACGGTCAGACTGCTCGCCTTCGGCACCGGCGTCTACGTCGCCGACCCGCACGCGATCCGCGAGCTGTTCACCGGGGACCAGTCGGACCTCCGCGCCGGCGAGGCGAACGCGCCGCTGGCACCGGTGCTCGGACCGCGCTCGGTGCTGCTGCTGGACGGCCCCGAGCACCTGCGTCAGCGGCGTCTGCTGCTGCCGCCGTTCCAGGGCGCGGCGGTCCACGGCTACCGCGATGTGATCCGCGACGTGACGGCGGCCGAGGTCGCCCGCTGGCGGGTCGGCGACCGCTTCACGCTGCGCGCGCGGATGCGGGCGCTGACCTTCGAGGTGATCGCGCGCGTCGTCTTCGGCCTCGCCGACGGCGCGCGGACCGAGCGGATGCGGCGCGCGCTCAGCGCCGTGCTCGACAGCAGCCCGATCTTCCTGCTGCCCGAGGCGCTGCGGCGCGACCTCGGCGCCTGGAGCCCGTGGGGCCGCTTCCAGCGGCGGCTGGCCGCGGCCGACGCGCTGATCCACGAGGAGATCGCTCGCCGCCGCGCTGAGGCCGACCTCGACGCGCGCACCGACGTGCTGTCGCTGCTGCTGCGCGCCCGCGACGAGGATGGCGAGCCGATGAGCGACGGCGAGCTGCGCGACGAGCTGATGACGATGCTGCTCGCCGGCCACGAGACGACCGCGACCGGCCTCGCCTTCGCCTTCGACCTGCTGCTGCGCGACCCGGTCGCGCTGGCGCGGCTGCGCGACGAGCTGGCCGGCGGCGACGACGCCTACCTCGACGCCGTCGTCAGCGAGACGCTGCGGCTGCGGCCGGTGATCGACGGCAGCGAGCGCTCGCTGACGGCGCCGCGCACGGTCGCCGGCTGGACGCTGCCGGCCGGCATCCGCGTCTATCCGGCGATAGCGGTCGTCCACCGCCGCGCCGACCTCTACCCCGAGCCCGAGGCATTCCGCCCCGAGCGCTTCCTCGACGGGCGCGCCGAGTCGTACGCGTGGCTGCCGTTCGGCGGCGGCATCCGCCGCTGCATCGGCGCGGCGCTGGCGCAGGCGGAGATGGCCGAGGTGATCCGCCACGTCGTCACGCACGTCGACGTGCGCCCGCGACGGGCCGAGCCCGACCCGGTCGTGATGCGCGGCATCACGCTGACGCCGCGGCACGGCACCCCGGTCGTCGTCACGCGCGCGGCGCGGCCGGCGCGGCGGCCGGTCGTCGCCGCCTGAGGCCCCCGCGCCGCCGCCATGCTTGCGTCGGTCGCGTCGCGCGACTGGCAGACTTGCCTGCCGATGGGGCCGCTGCTCGCCGAACGATTCGCCGCGCGGGCCGCCGAGCGGCCGCACGACCTCGCTGTCGCGGACGCCGGCGGCGGCACGGCCTACGGCGCGTTGGCGGCGCAGGCGGAGGCGGTCGCGCGGGCGCTGGCCGGCCGCCGCCGGATCGCGATCCTGCCGCGCGCGGAGGCCGCCTCGCTCGCCGTCGTGCTGGGGGCGATGACGGCCGGGGTCAGCGTCGTGCTGGTCGACCGCCACCTGACCGCGGCCCAGGCCGAGCGCGTGCTCGCGGTCGCCGCGCCGGAGCTGGTCGTGACCGCCGGGCGTCACCCGCGGCCGCTGCTGGAGCGCGTCGCGCCGGAGCGAGTCGTGACGCCGGCGGGGCTGGCGGGCGGCGAGCGTGGGGCGCGCGACGAGCGCGACACCGGCGACGTGCGCGTGGGCGGCGTGCCCGGCACCGGCGACGTGGGCGGCGAGGCGGCCCAGCGGCGCGCCCGCCCCGGCGACGAGCTGCTCGTCGGCCTCACCTCCGGCACCAGCGGCACGCCGAAGCTGTTCGTGCGCGACCAGGCGTCGTGGGCGACGACGCTCGACCGCTCCGACGCGACCTTCGACGTGCGGCCGGGCGACGTCGTCTCGGCCGCCGGCCCGCTCGACCACTCGCACTTCTTCTACGGCGCGCTGCACGCGCTCACGCGCGGCGCGGCCGTCGACCTGCGACCGCTCGCGACCGCGTTCGGCGACGGCCACGCGATCACGCACGTCTACCTCGTGCCGACGCTCGCCGTCGACCTCGTCGCGCTGCTCGGCGAGCGACCGCGCGAGCACGTGCGCGAGGTGATGTCGTCGGCCGCGCCGTGGCCGCGGCAGGCGCGCGAGCGGCTCGCGCGGCTGCTGCCGGCGGCGACCGTGACGCACTTCTACGGCGCCTCGGAGCTGAGCTTCGTCGCGCGCGACAGCTCGCGCACGCCGCCGCCCGCGCACGGCGCGCACCGGCTCTTCGACGGCGTCGAGGTCGAGGTCCGCGGCCTCGACGGCGCGCCGCTGCCCGACGGCGAGCAGGGCGAGGTCCACGTCCGCAGCGACATGCTCTTCAGCGGCTACCTGACCCCGGCCGGGCTCGCCGGCGGACCGGACGCCGACGGCTGGCTGACGGTGGGCGACCTCGGCACGTTGCGCGACGGCTGGCTGTCGCTCGCCGGGCGCGGCAGCGAGACGATCGTCAGCGGCGGCTTCAACGTCGAGCCGGCCCACGTCGAGCTGGCGCTGGCGGGACTGCCCGGCGTTCGCGACGCCGCCTGCGTCGGCCTGCCCGACGAGCGCTGGGGCGCGCTCCCGGTCGCCGTGCTCGTGCTCGACGGCGTGGCGGCGCCGACGCGCGCGCAGGTGCGCGAGCACGTTCGCGCGGCGCTGCCGCAGCCGAGCCGGCCGCGCCGCGTCTTCGTCGCCGACGAGCTGCCGCGCAACGCGCGCGGCAAGCTGCTGCGCCCGCGCCTGGCCGCGCTGGTCGCGGCCGGCGAGCTGGCCGAGCTGGGCTGAAGCGCGCGAGCCGGTCGCGCCTGGTGCGCTCAGCCGCGCGGCGCGATCGCGCCGACGCGCTCGTGCAGCGCGGCGGCGACCAGCTCGACCGCCTGCGCGGTCGTCGTGCTCGGCGCGACCTCGACCTCGGCGGCCGTCGGCGGCTCGTACGGCTGGTCGATGCCCGGCAGGCCGGTCGAGTGGCCGGCGGCGGCACGGCGGTAGACACCGCGCGGGTCGCGTTCGACGCAGGTCGCCAGCGGCGTGTTGACGTAGACCTCGATGAAGGGGATCCCGTCGTTCTCGTGCAGCGCGCGGCCGGCCTCGCGGCCGGCGGCGAACGGCGAGACGGCGGCGACGATCGCGACCGTGCCGGCGTCGGCGAAGAGGCGCGCCAGCTCGGCGAGGCGGCGGTTGTTCTCTCTGCGGTCCTCGCCCGAGTAGCCGAGGTCGGAGCAGACGCCCTGGCGGGCGGTCGTGCCGTCGAGCCGGTAGGCGGGGCGGCCGGCCTCCAGCAGGTGCGCCTCGAGCGCGACGGCGAGCGTCGACTTGCCGGCGGCGTGCAGGCCGGTCAGCCAGATCGTCGCGCCGCTGCGACCGAGCGCCTCCCAGCGCTGACGGCGTTCGACCGAACCCTGGTGCCACGTGACGTTCGCGCTTCTCATCGTCAGATCGTAGCTCTCCGGCCGTGCGCCCGGCCGAACGACAGAGCCGGTCGCGCCATAGGTCAGAGGCGCGTGGCGGCGGTACGGCCGACCCTGATCAGATGCGCCTCCCGTCACTCGCCTCGCTGCTCGCCCTCCTGCTCATGACCGGTCCGGCGGCCGCGTCGGCCGTCGCCGCTCCGGGTCAGCTCGACCCTTCGTTCGGCACCGGCGGCGCGGTCGAGTTCGCGGTCGATGACGGCTATCCGACTGACGTCGCCGCCTACCCCGGCGGCGGCGCGGTCGTCGCGCTCGGCTGGGGAGCCGGCCTGCGCGTCGCGCGGCTGACGGAGGCCGGCAGACCCGACACGGGCTTCAGCGGCGACGGGCGCGCCGAGGTCGCCTTCGGCGCGGGTGAGGGAAGCGCCACCGCGGTCGCGGTCGACGGCCAGGGCCGGATCGTCCTCGCCGGCGGCTGGGAGGACGCGCAGGGGAGAGCGGCGGTCGCGGTCGCGCGGCTGCTGCCCGACGGCAGTCCGGACGCGTCGTTCGGCATCGACGGCGGCCTGCTGCTGAGACCGTGGCCGCAGGAGGTCAACGCCGGCGAGGCGGTCGAGGTCGCGGTCGGACCGGGCGACGTCGTCGACGTGCTTGAAGAGGCTGGCTTCGAGGGCGCGCAGACCAACGGCGTCGTGCGCCTCTCCGCGACCGGTGCGCAACTGCACGCGCTGCGCTTCCCGGTCGGCGAGCAGTACGCGGCGGTCGCCGCGGCACCGGGCGGCGGGCTCGTGCTCGCCGGCCGCACGCGGGTGGCGGGCGTGCGCAGAGGCGCGCTGCGGCGGCTGACGGCCGGGTATGCACCCGATCCCGGCTTCCTCGGCGCTCCGCTCGTCGTCGATCTGGGCGGCGAGTCCAGCGAGCTGTACGACGTCGCGCTGCGCGCCGACGGCTCCCCGCGCGCCGCCTCGCACCTCATGACCAACGGGCCGAGCGGCCACGGCGTCGCGCTCTTCGCCGCGCCCGACGGCGCCGTCCAGAGAACGGTCTCGCTCGGCGGGAGCCCGATCGAGCGGACCGACGTCGTCGCCGTGCGGCCGGACGGCTCGGCGCTGTTCGCCGGCCTGCGCTTCGACGAAGATCCGCAGGGGACGGTGCTGCTGCGGCAGTTCACCGCCGCCGGTGAGCCCGACCCGGCGCGCGGCGACGGGACGCTGATCGATCCCGGCGCGCCGCTCGGGTTCGAGGAGGTCGAGCGCTGGACGCCGACGAGCATCGCCGTCGACTGCGCCGGGCGCGCGCTGTTGGTCGCCGCGACGGAGGGGCCCGGCGCGCGCGCGGCGGTGGTGCGCGTGCAGGACTCCGGCGACCGCTCCGCCTGCGATCCGCCGAAGCCGCCCGACGACAAGCCGCGCCCGCCCGACCAGCCGCGCCCGCCGGACACACCGCGCCCGCCGGAGCAGCCGCGCCCGCCCGACGGCGGGGAGGTCGTGATCGGATCGGCGCCGGCCGCCCGCTTCGGCCGCGTCGGTGCCCGGCGCGTCACGCGCCTCGCCGGCAGCGCGGCGAGCGGCACGGCGCGCGTCGAGGTCGCGCTCGTCCGGCGTGACGGCCGACGCTGCCGCGCGCTCACGAGCACCCGGCCGCGCTTCGGAGCGAAGCCCGGCGCCTGCACGCCGCGCACGTGGTTGAAGGCGCGCGGCACGACGGCCTGGTCGCTGAAGCTCGCCAGAGCGCTGCCGCCCGGCCGCTACGTCGCGTGGGTCCGCGCGACGGCGCTGCACCGGATCGTCCAGGGCCCGTTCACGGTCAAGCGCGGCAACCGCGTCGAGTTCCGCGTGAAGCGGTAGCGCGCGGGGCGCGTCGCACGGGGAGTAGCGGCGCCGGGCGCGCTGCCGCGGAGACGCGCCGCGGCGGCGCGCCGGGCGCCCTACATGACGGCGTGCGTGCGCAGGTGCGCGAGCGCGCCGTCGAGCGCCAGTTCGAGCGGGCGCAGCGTGCCGGCCGTCTGCGACAGCAGCAGCCCGCCCTGGATCGCCGCCAGCAGCTCGGTCGCGAACGCCTCCGGGTCGGCGCCGTCGTCGAGCAGGCCGCGCTCGCGCATCCGCCCGACGCCGGCCGCCAGCAGCTCGCTCCAGGTGCGGAAGTATGCGGCGAGGTCGTCGCGCAGGACCGGGTCGACGGCGGCGACCTCGCTGGAGAGTGAGCCGATCGGGCAGCCGAGCACGCCGTCGACGCGGGTGTAGTGGGCGATCACGAGGTCGCGCCACGCCGCCCACGCCGCCCAGCTGTCGAGCGCGTCGAGCGCCGGGCGCTGCGCGTCGAGCACGCGCTCGCCCTGGCAGGCGACGATCGCGCGCACCAGCTCGTGCTTGCCGTCGGGGAAGTAGTGGAAGAGCTGGCTCTTGCTCGTTCTGGTGGCGGCGCGGACGTCGTCGAGGCTGGTGCCGCCGACGCCGCGGGCGAGCACCTGGTCGGCAGCCGTCTCGACGATCCGCGCACGCGTCGCGGCGCCCTTCGCGGTCAGTCGCCGTGTGCGTTCCATGCCACCGACGATAGCGTGTTCTGGACTGTTCGGTTCACTCTGCTAGAAATGGACCTTCTAGTCCATTCGAAGTGGAGGCAGCGACATGACGGGACGACTGACAGGCAAGACGGCGCTCGTGACCGGCGCCACCAGCGGCATCGGCCGCGCGATCGCGATCGCCTACGCGGCGGAGGGCGCGCAGGTCGCGGTCGCCGGGCGTGACGCCGAGCGCGGCGCGGCGGTCGTCGCGGAGATCCGCGGCGCCGGCGGCGCGGCCGAGTTCGTCGCCGCCGACCTCGCCACGGTCGCGGGCGTGCGGCAGCTCGCCGACGATGCGACGGCGGCGCTCGGCGGCCACGTCGACGTGCTCGTCAACAACGCCGGCGTCTACCCGCCGACGCCGACCGTCACCGTCGACGAGACGACCTTCGCCAGCGTCGTCGACGTCAACGTGCGCGCGCCGTACTTCCTCGTGCAGGCGCTGGCGCCCGGGATGATCGAGCGCGGCGGCGGCGTGATCGTCAACCTCGGCTCGTGGGTCGCGCAGGTCGGCCTGGCGGCCGGCGTCCTCTACGCCGCCAGCAAGGCGATGGTCGAGCAGCTGACGCGCGGCTGGGCGGCCGAGCTGGGACCGTCGGGAGTGCGCGTCAACGCGATCGCGCCCGGCGTGACGTTGACCGACGGCACCGCCGGCTTCGCCGCGCAGCTGGAGCCGTCCGTCAGCGCGCTGCCGGCCGGTCGCATCGGCCGCCCTGAGGAGATCGCGCAGGCCGCCGTCCACCTCGCCGGCGCCGACGCCGCTTACATGCACGGCGCGACGCTGCTGGTGGACGGCGGTGCGCTCTCGACGCGCGTCTTCTGAGGCCTACGGCCGCACGCGCATCACCACCCCGGCGTGGTCGGACGGCCACAGCCGCCCGATCGCCGTCGCCGGGGTCCGGTTGAGCGGGTTGCGGCCGGTCACCCAGCCCCACTCGACCGGCAGCGATCTGCCCGTCGCGGAGCGGCCGAAGACCATGTCGATGCGATGGTCGAAGGCCGCGGCCGCTTGCAACGGCGTGTCGTTGACCAGCTCGCTGAGGCCGGAGGTGAAGCCGAGCGCGGCCGGGGCGAATCTCAGCCACTGATCGGTGAAGCCGCCGGCGCCCGTGATCAGCAGGTACGGATCACGGTGGGCGAATCTCTCGCCCGGCTTTCTGCTCGCGTCGAGCGGGTCGGAGTTGCAGTCGCAGACGACCACGACGGGCGTGCCGTTCGGAGCCGCCGGCCCGGCGAGCAGCTCGGCCGCCTGTGCGTAGGCGACGTCGGAGAGCTGCGACTCGAGGTGGGTGTTGACGAAGCGGAACTCGCGTCCGTCGAGCTCCACGTCGGCCCAGACGTAGCCGCGGATGAACGACAGCGGCTGGCCGGCGACGA
This sequence comes from Conexibacter stalactiti, assembly GCF_033542075.1. Classification (NCBI taxonomy): domain Bacteria; kingdom Bacillati; phylum Actinomycetota; class Thermoleophilia; order Solirubrobacterales; family Conexibacteraceae; genus Conexibacter; species Conexibacter stalactiti. The sequence continues at coordinate 4,439 of NZ_JAWSTH010000090.1, read as the reverse complement.
CGAGCGGGATCCGCGTGACGTAGTTGTCACCACCGGTCGCGAGCACTCTGACGTCGCTGTCGGCGCGGCGCAGCGCGACGTCGCGCATCGTCAGCCGTACGTTCTGCAGCGAGCCGCCGAGCACGGCCGGCCCGGCGACGTCGGACTCGTCCTGCGAGCGCACGACCTCGTACGGCTCCCCGGCCGCGGCGAGGTCGTCGAGCAGGATCTGCAGGAAGTCGTAGTCGACGACCGTCGCAGGTCTGCCGTCGAGCGGGCCGTGGCGCCACAGCGCGACCTCCTGGAGGCCGACGAGGTCGGGCTTGGTGAAGGCGATCTCGGCCGCCAGGCGCTCCGAGCGCAGCGGGAAGTTCGTCTGATCGACGATCGCCCGCAGCGTCGTGTTGGCGGCGACGAACGCCGGCCCCTGCTGCTCGGGCGGCAGCCCCTGTATCGCCGTCAGCGGCCGCGTGATGTCGCCGCCGAGGTACAGGTTGCGGGTCATCACCGTGACGGCCTCGTCGCCGTGGGCGCCGGCCGGCGCGGCGGCGACGCCGCCGATCCCGGCCAGCGCCAGGACGGCGATCAGCGCAGCGACGATCCGTCGCGCGCGGTGCATGCGTGGGTACGGCACGTTCCCCTCCTCAACCGTCTGCTTTCGCAGGCCGACGCGCCCCTACGTCGTTGCGCCCCCTGCGCTCCGTTAAGCAGCGTAACGGGATCGGCTGAGGAGCGTCAGACCTTCGCGCGAGGGAATCCCCCGTCGCGCCCTGCTTCCCGCCCCGGCGACCTTGGGGTGATGCTCACCATGCCCTGCCGCGCGCTCGCGGCGGTCGCGCTGGCCTTGCTGCTCGTGCCGACCGCCGTCGCCGCCGCCGCGACGAAGCAGTACGACGTCCGCATCAGCGCCGAGTACGCGCACAGATGGAACGTGAAGGGCGAGTACCACCCCGACACGTGCAGAGGGTGGGAGCTCGGCGACGGCGAGCTGCTCGGCTCGATCGACGGCGGCGACAGCCAGCCGCTGGAGATCGAGTCCGGCCGCGGCGGCTGGAGCGGCGACACGCCCGGGTGGGAGCGACCGCGCGCGTCGTTCTCCAGCCACCACGCCGTCAGGATCCACTCCGCCCAGCTGCAGACGGCGGACTGCTCGCCGTGCGGGCCGCTCAGCGAGCTGGGGCTGTGCAGAGATCCGCTGCCCGACGAGCAGGTCGTCGGCGGTTGCAAGCGCGGCCGGGTCGACGGCTACGCCGATGTCGCCGTGATCAAGAACACGCTGATGGGCAACGTCTTCATCAACGCCCGCGACAAGCTGGAGAAGTGCGACAGATGGGCGCTGCGGACCATGGGCGCGCCGTACGAGATCCCCCGCATCGAGTTCAGATTCCCCGGCGCCGGCGCACGCCTCGCGCGGCTCCCCGGTCGCCAGACGCTCGTCTTCAGAGACCGGCGGCGCGAGGGCAGAGGCTGCAGAGCGTGGGGGACCGGAATGCGCGCCTGCGAGACGCTGACGATGGAGATCGAGATCAAGCGGCGCTGAGCGAGCGCGTCACCGCGGCAGCGGCTCCCAGCGCTCGACCTCCTGCACGGTCGTGCGGACTCTGGAGTGGCGCAGCAGCTCGCGATCGTCTCTGACGGCGAGGATCTCTCTCGTCGTCAGACCGCGCGAGTGGCGGATGCGGTTGGTGATCCGCAGCAGCGCGCCGTTGTCGCGGTCGATCCAGTAGCGCAGGCGGAGCGGGCTGTCGGTCGTGACCAGCCACACGGGGCGGCCGCGCAGCGTCGTCTCGCCGACGACGCGCAGCCGCCGCTCGCGTACTGCCGCGAGCGCGTCGACCAGCAGTCCTTCGCTCCACAGCGGCGGCTCCGGCGACGTCCCCGGCTCGGGCTGGAGGCGCACCGGGCCGAGCACGACGTGCAGCACGCCGTCGTCGGCGCGCAGCTGCGCGGCGAAGGCGGCGACGGCGCCGGGCAGTCCCTGCCCGCCGCCACCTGGAAGTCCGGCGACCAGGAGCGTCAGCGCGGCGGCCGCGCCGACGGCGAGCGCGAGGGCGGGGCGGAGGGAACGCAGGCGGGTGCGGCGCGGCGCGGGCGTGCGAGGTGGCCGCCCACGTGCAGGCGACGACGAAGGTCTCGTTGACGACGTCGTCGACGGCCGCCGCGTCGACCCGGCGCAGCGCGTAGCGGCGCACGGCGCGGTGATGGGCGCCGTACAGCGCCTCGAAGCGGGCACGCTGCTCCTCCTCGTCGTCATGGGACTTCCGCGCCACAGGCCGTAACTGTCCGCCGCGGCGCGCGGTGTTACATCGGGGAGACTCCGCGTCCGGCTCAGCCGCGCACGAACGCGAGCAGGTCTTCGCTGAGCTGCTGCTTGTGCGTGTCGGTGATCCCGTGCGGGGCGCCGGGATAGACCTTCAGCTCGGCGCCGTCGATCAGCGCCGCCGACGCCTTGCCGCCGACCTCGAACGGCACGACCTGGTCGTCGTCGCCGTGGATCACCAGCGTCGGCACGTCGAATCTCTTCAGGTCCGCGCGCATGTCGGTCGCCGAGAACGCCGCGATGCTGTCGTACGCGTTCTTGTGGCCGGAGGTCATGCCCTGCAGCCAGAAGGCGTCGCGGGCGCCCTGCGAGATGTCGGCGCCGGGGCGGTTGTTGCCGAAGAAGGGACCGTCGGCGAGATCTCTGTAGAGCTGCGAGCGGTCGGCCTCCGAGCCGGCGCGGAGGCCGTCGAAGACCTCGATCGGCACGCCGCCGGGGTTGTCGTCGGTCTTCAGCATGAACGGCGGCACGGCCGAGACGAGCGCGATCTTCGCGACGCGGCCGCTGCCGTGACGGCCGATGTAGCGCGCCACCTCGCCGCCGCCGGTCGAGAAGCCGATCAGCGTCGCGTCGGTCACGCCGAGCGCCTCGATCACCGTCGCGAGGTCGTCGGCGTAGTGGTCCATGTCGTTGCCGTCCCACGTCTGCGCCGAGCGGCCGTGACCGCGCCGGTCGTGCGCGATGCAGCGAAAGCCGTTGGCGGCGATGTACAGCATCTGCGCCTCCCAGCTGTCGCTGTTCAGCGGCCAGCCGTGGCTGAAGACGACGGCGGGCCCTGAGCCCCACTCCTTGTAGAACAGCTCGGTTCCGTCAGCAGCGGTGACGAACGGCATGTGGGCCTCCTGCTCGGTCGGTCGGGACTAGAGGTCGCTCTACCCCTTCGCTCTCAGTGCCCAGCCGCCGCTTCACCAAACTGTCACGCGGGCAGTCGCCAGTCGAGGCTCAGCAGTCCGTGCTCGACGCGCGCGGTGCCGCTGAGACCGGTCAGCTCACCGCTGCCGGAGCCCTTCGCGACCCAGCCGAACTGGCGCGGCGCGCCGTCGGGGTCGAAGGTCGCGCCGTGCTGCAGCACGAACGTGCCGCGGCGGCCGCCGAGCATGCCGCAGACGCGCTCGGTCGCGACGTAGCCCTCTTCGCCGCAGGCCTGCATCTCGACGACCGACTCACCCTCCAGCTCGCCGCTGTAGCGCTTCGTGAGACGGGTGCGCGTGAGCGCGGGCCCGTCGCCCGCATGCGCGCCGAAGAGGGGATCGCCGGCGGCCGGCGTCAGCACATCCCAGCTCGTGACCTCGAATCTGATCTCGCTCATGTGCAGGCACGTTAGGGGCGTGGCGGGCCGCTGGATTGGAAGAACGCGACAGCTCCTCTTGACAGCTCGGCGCCCTCACCGTACCTTGCTCTCTCGTTAGACGTCCGACAAGTTGCGGCGCGCTGACGACCATCCCCCCCACCGCGCCGTGATCGACCAGCGGCGCCGCGACCCGAGGACGCTTGATGCTGAATTTCGACGAGGACCGCTTCCGTTCGATCCAGGGTGGTGTCGTGGCACTGGCCGGGCCGCTGCGCGAGACGATCGGCGGCCTGGTCGACGGCGGTGCGAAGAACGTCTTCTTCCTCGGCGCCGGCGGCGCTGGCGTGTTGATGCTGCCGGCGGCGCAGCTGCTGGGCCGGTTGAGCGCCTTCCCGGTCAAGCTCGTGCACGCCGCCGAGATCATCGCGATGGGCGACGTCTCGCTCGGCGAGGGCTCAATCGTGGTGATCCCGTCGCTCTCCGGCACCACCAAGGAAGCGATCGAGGTGCTGGAGTTCGCGCAGGGCAAGGGCGCGAAGGTGATCGCGCTGACGGGCAAGGCCGATACGCCGGTCGCTGAGAAGGCCGATCACAACTTCTCGAACTTCGCCGAGGACGACACCTCCTCGGAGATGTTCTACCTGCTGTCGCTCGTGGTCGTGCTGTCGATTCTCGACGCGCGCGGCGAGCTGGCGGGCCCGTCGTTCGATGCGATCGTCGGCGAGCTGAGACTGCTGCCGGAGCTGCTCGTGTCGGTGAAGGAGAGCTTCGAGCCGCGCGCTGAGCAGCTGGCCGGGCTCTACAGAGATGAGCCGTACCACATCATCACGGGCGCCGGTTCGGCGTGGG
>NZ_JAWSTH010000089.1:0-25651 GCF_033542075.1 Conexibacter stalactiti | reverse complement strand
CGCGCCGCGGCGTGCGCCGCCGCGCCCCGCGCCGTGCGCCGTCGCGCGCGCCGCAGCTCGCGCCGCCGAAGGCGCCCGCCGGGTGATCTGGAAAGACCTCTTGACAGAATCTCCATGACGCGGATACGGTCGCCGCATGCGTTCATTCGGGCCCCTTCTCATCGCTGCCGCGCTCGGCATCGCGCTCGGCTCGGCCTCGTCGGCGAATGCCGAGACCCGCGCCGAGAGCTGCACCGCGCTCTCGACCGCCGGCACCGTCAACGCGCTCGACACCGTCCCGTTCACGCAGCTCCCGCCGCAGGGCTCGCTGGAGCAGTGGCCGGCGGCGCCGGCCGGGCTGCTGCCGGCGCGCGTCCACCTGCGCTCGGAGCGGGAGAGCTTCAACGCCCGCTACGCCTTCGCCACGCGCGGCGGCCAGATCTACGTCGCGCCGGTCGCGGGCGGGGCGCCGGGCTGGCGCCGGCTGCCGCTGCCGGCCTGCTTCGCCGGTCGCGTCGTCGCGATCTCGGCCGACGACGACGAGCTGGTCGCGATCGACCGGGAGCGGCGCGTCTTCACGCTCGACAACGCGCTGAAGGGCCCCGACCTGTTCAACTGGTCGCGCCGCTGGGGCCCGCCGCTGTGGTCGGGGAAGGGGCGCACGCTGCCGCGCGACGTCGCCGCCTGGTCGTGGTCGGTGATCTCGCCGGCCGAGGACGTGACATTCCACGACACGGCTGGCAACGCGCACGCGATCGGCGCGCACAAGGACTCGCACATCTGGGCGCTGCGCACGGGCGGCCAGCGGCTGACGCTGATCGACCCGTGGCTGCCCAACGACGACAGCTACGAGACGTGCGGCCCGCACCGCGGCCGCTTCCGCGCGGTCAACGTCTCCGCGAGCGGCTCGACGGTCTTCGTGATCGGAGCTGACGGCGACCTCTTCACGCGCCTCTACGACTTCGACATCGCCGGCCACAACCCGATCTTCTTCAGATACTCCTACGAGCGGCAGCGGACAGGCGATCCCGCCGCGCCGATCCAGCTGCCGTCGCCGCCGTGGGTGCGCCAGCCGAAGGTGCCAGGGGAGATCACGAGCGCGATCTCGATCTCCAAGCGCGGCGTCGGCGCGATCCACCGCACGCTGCGCGTCGAGGGGCGCGACCGCCGCGGCCGCGCCGGCTACTGGGAGAAGGACGTCGTCGCGACGCGCTCCTCGGCGTGGCGCTTCCACCGCACCGGCGACAGACTGCGCGGGCGGCTGCTCGACAACTCGCCGCGCGACAGCTCGCGCCGCGACCTCGGCGCCGCCGCCGACCTGCGCTTCGCCGGCGCGGCCGGGGCGCTGCGCATCGAGGTCGCCGACTTCAACCTGCGCTGCTCGCCCGCGCGCCTGCTGCTGCGGGCCGGGCGCGGTGAGCCGGTCGAGCTGCGGCTGCACAACGTCGACGCGCTGCGCCAGTTGGAGCGGGCGACCGGCCTCGACGACCAGCCGCGCGAGCAGTACGGCACGATCGAGGTGCCGCCGGCGCTGCTGGCGCGACTCGACGAGCAGCCGGCGGCCGTGCGCGAGCTGATCGCGACCAAGCTCGGCGGCAGGCGCTTCACGAGCGTCGGCCTGCGCGTGACCGAGCACGCGCTGCGCGTCACCGAGCTGGACTGGACGCTGCGGCGATGAGCGCGCTCTTCGCCGTCACGGAGGCGACGCGCGTCGCCGAGGAGATGCTGCGCGACACCAGCAGCTTCCAGTGGTCGACGGTGACGCTGCTCGGCCTCGTCACCTACGTCTACAGCGTCGAGATCGAGCGCCGGCGCTGGGACGTCGTGCTCGCCGGCCTCGCCTTCTGGCTGATGGACGGCTTCAACGAGATCGCCAACTCGGTGATCCTGCACGCGACCGACCGCTCGGCGCTGTGGACGGTGACCGGGCACACGAGCTACCTGATCCTGATCGGCCTGACGATCGAGATCAGCTTCCTCTTCCTGATATCGGGCGTCGCCTTCGTCAAGCAGCTGCCGGCCGATCCGAAGCAGAAGGTCCTCGGCGTCAACAACCGGCTGCTGTTCGTCTTCCTCTCGTCGCTCTTCTGCGTCGGTGTCGAGCTGCTGCTGCACGCGACGGGCTGGTTCCACTGGGAGTACTGGTTCTGGAACACGCCGTTCATCCCGCTGATCGTCGTCTTCGGCTACATGACCTTCTTCGGGATAGCCGCGTGGGTCTACGACATGGGGAGGGACCACCGCCGCCAGCTGCGGGTCGTCGGCACGCTCGCCGCGATCGACCTCGCGGGGGTTGCGGTCTTCGGGGCGGTCGGCTGGCTGTAGGGTCGGCAGCGTGTCTGCGCCGAGCGTCCCACGGGCCGGTCGTCGCGCGGTGAGCCGCGACCTCCGCGCGATCGTCGCCTTCCACGCCCTCTTCTTCGCCTGCGCGGGCGCGATCGCGCTGCTCGACCCGCCCGCGAAGGGCTGGGCGGTGCTGGGGCTGGTGGTCGGCTACAACGTCGGCCTGCCGCTGATCGCGCGGGCCGTCGAGCGCGAGGACTGGTTCGCGCTGTGGCGCTTCCTGCTGCCGTTGTCGGTCTTCCAGGTGCTGCCCGACTGGGTGCTGTCGGCGCAGATCGGCACGCTCTCGTTCCCCGCGATCGGCGGCCCGCGGCTCGACGACGCGATCACGTTGGCGATGGCGGGCATGTGGGTGCCGCCGCTGTTCATCGTGGTGGCGCTGGCGCGTGGCAACGCCGCCCTCGCCGCCGCGCTCGCCTTCGCCGTCTTCCTCGGCAGCGAGCTGTTCGCGCCGCTGCTGGAGCTGTGGGAGCCGGTCGGCGACACCGTCCAGGTCGCCGGCGTCGCGCTCTACGTGCTGCCGGCCGAGGCGGCGCTCGGCTGGGCCGCCGCGACCGCCTTCGCGCTCGCCGGCAGCGCCGCGTGGCCGCGGCGGATCCTCGCCGCGCTGGCCGTCTCGACCTTCTACACCGGCGCGCTCGTGCTCGCGCACTTCCTGGTCGACGTGGCCGGGTGGGGCGTCAGTCTCTAGAAATTCTTGAAATTCCTGAGATTCGTGTAAACTCAGGCGCATGTCCGCCGCCACCGACGCCGAGCTCGCGTATGTCGACCAGGTCGGGCGCTACTTCGCGCGCCAGTACAACGTCCCGCCGGTCAGCGGCCGCGTCTGCGGCTGGCTGCTGATCTGCGAGCCGCCGGAGCAGACGGCGGCCGAGATCGCGGAGGCGCTCGGGATCAGCCGCAGCGCCGTCGGCAGCGCGGTCACGATGCTGGAGAACTGGACCGTTGTGCAGCGCAGGCGGCCGCCCGGCGAGCGGGCCGACAAGATCGGCGTCCACGCCGCGTTCGGCGAGGCCGGCCTCGTCTCGCCGGCCGAGTACGGCGCGCTGCGGGCGCTCGCGGTCGCCGGGCTCGAGCTGCTCAGAGACTCCCCGCCGGCGCGGCGGACGCGGCTGCTGGAGATGGTCGCCTTCACCGACTTCCTGCTCGAACGGCTCCCGGCGCTCGCCGAGGAGTGGCGCGCGCGGCGTGACGCGCTGCGCGCAAGCGGCGCGCTGCCGCACCACGACTGAATTCACCTCACAGGAGAGAGACCCGATGACGTTCCCTTCCCGACAGGAGTGCCGGCGATGACCGCTGCCTACGCGATCGAGGCCGACGGCCTGCGCGTGACCTTCGGCGAGGTCGTCGCGCTCGACGGCCTCGACCTGCAGGTCAGGCAAGGCACCGTCTTCGGTCTGCTCGGCCCCAACGGCGCCGGCAAGACGACGCTCGTGCGCGTGCTCGCGACGCTGCTGCGCCCGACCGCGGGCGGCGCCCGCGTGCTCGGCCACGACGTCGTCGCCGACCCGCTCGCGGTGCGACGGCGGATCGGCCTCGCCGGTCAGTACGCGGCCGTCGACGAGGAGCTGACTGGCCGCGAGAACCTCGAGATGGTCGGGCGGCTCTACCGCCTCCCGGCCCGCGAGGCGCGCGCCCGCGCGAGCGCGGTGCTGGAGCGGTTCGGGCTCGTCGACGCCGCCGACCGCCGCGTCTCGACCTACTCCGGCGGCATGCGCCGCCGGCTCGACCTCGGCGCCAGCCTCACCGGCCGCCCGCCGCTGATCCTGCTCGACGAGCCGACCACCGGCCTCGACCCGCGCACGCGGCAGGAGCTGTGGGAGACGGTCGAGGAGCTGCGCCGCGACGGCACGACCGTGCTGCTGACGACGCAGTACCTGGAAGAGGCCGACCGGCTCGCGCAGCGGATCGCCGTCGTCGACCACGGCAGGGTCGTCGCGGAGGGGACGGCCGCAGAGCTGAAGGCGACCGTTGGGACCGAGATCCTCGCCCTGCGCGTCGCCGATCCGACGCAGGCCGCCGACGCCGCCGCGGCGCTCGCCGACCTCGTCGCCGGCGACGAGCCGCCGTTCGTCGACGCTGCCACCGGCGCGATCCGCCTCGCGATCGCCGACGCCAGCGCATCGGCCGATGCGGTCCGCCGGCTCGACGCCCGCGCGCTGCCGATCGCCGCCGTCGAGCTGGAGCAGCCGAGCCTCGACGACGTCTTCCTCACGCTGACCGGAAGGAGAGCCGCATGAGCGCGGTCATGGACACCCCGCCGGCCGCCGCCGCCACCCCCGAGCGGCGTCGCCTGACCCTCTCCGAGACGCTCGCCGACAGCCGTGTGATGGCCAAGCGGCAGCTGCGCAAGACGCTGCGCAAGCCGATGCTGCTGGTCTTCGCCTTCGTGCAGCCGGTGATGTTCGTGCTGATGTTCCGCTACGTCTTCGGCGGCGCGATCGACACCGGCGGGGTCGACTACGTCGACTTCCTGATGCCGGGGATCATCGTGCAGACGGCGATCTTCGGCGCGCTGATGACCGGGATCGGCCTGACCGAGGACCTCAGCAGAGGCGTCGTCGACCGCTTCCGCTCGCTGCCGATCTCGCGCGGGGCGGTGCTGTTCGGCCGCACCGCCGCCGACATCGTGATGAACGTGATGACGCTGACCGTGATGCTGCTGGTCGGCGTGGCGGTCGGCTTCCGCCCGAGCGAGCCGGCGCCAGAGCTGCTGCTCGCGTTCCTGCTCGTGCTCGCCTTCTCCTACGTCTTCTCGTGGATCAGCGCCTTCGTCGGCCTGTCGGTGAAGGACCCGGAGACGGCGCAGTCGGCCGGCTTCATCTGGGTCTTCCCGCTCACCTTCGTCTCCTCGGCGTTCGTCCCGACCGACACGATGCCGGCCGCGCTGCAGTGGTTCGCCGACATCAACCCGGTCACGCTCGCCGCCGACGCGGCGCGCGCGCTGACGATCGGCGAGGGCGACGCGCTCGGGCCGGCGCTCGGCACGCTCGCCTGGCTGGCGGGACTGCTGATCGTGTTCGTGCCGCTGGCGGTGCGCGCCTTCCGGCGGGCGTAGCGGCTCACGGCGGGGGGGTTCTGAGAGGGCCCCCCGCGACTGCCGCCGTCGGCCTAGGGTGAGGTGCGGACGGCAATGGCCGGCACACGTGCCGGCGGCAGAAGGGAACGACCTCATGGAGCATCGCCAGCTCGGAACCACCGGCGTCTCGGTCAGCAAGCTGTGCCTCGGCGCGATGATGTTCGGCGACTGGGGCAACAGAGACCACGACGACTCGATCCGCATCATCCACCGGGCGCTCGACGCCGGCATCAACTTCATCGACACCGCCGACATCTACTCCGGCGGCGAGTCGGAGGTGATCGTCGGCAAGGCGCTGGCCGGCGGCCGGCGCGACGACGTCGTGCTGGCGACGAAGTTCTGGGGTCCGATGGGCGAGGACCCCAACCGCCGCGGCGTCTCGCGCCGCTGGATCGTCCAGGAGGTCGAGGCGTCGCTGAGACGGCTCGGCACCGACTGGATCGACCTCTACCAGGTCCACCGCTACGAGCCGGGTGTCGAGATCGAGGAGACGCTCGGCGCGCTGACCGACCTCGTGCAGCAGGGCAAGGTCCGCTACGTCGGCTCTTCGACCTTCCCGCCGTCGGCGATCGTCGCGGCGCAATGGACGGCGCGCGAGCAGCGGCTGCAGCGCTACCGCACCGAGCAGCCGCCGTACTCGATGCTCGCGCGCGGGATCGAGGCCGACGTGCTGCCGACCTGTGCCAGATACGGGATGGGCGTGATCCCGTGGAGCCCGCTCTCCGGCGGCTGGCTGTCGGGCAGATGGCGCAAGGGCGCCGACGGGCTGGCGCCGACCTCCGCGGCGCGGCAGAGACTGGTCGACCGCTACGACCTCTCGCTGCCGGTCAACCAGCGCAAGCTCGACGCCGCCGACGCGCTCGGCAGAGTCGCCGACGAGGCCGGCATCTCGCTGATCGAGCTGGCGATCGCGTTCGTGGTCAACCACCCGGCCGTGACGGCGGCGATCATCGGGCCGCGCACGATGGAGCAGCTCGACGGCCAGCTGCCCGCCGCGGACCTCACGCTCGACGCCGCGCTGCTGGACCGCATCGACGAGATCGTCCCGCCCGGCGTCAACATCAACCCGGCCGACGGCGGCTGGGCCAACCCGGCGCTGGAGCCGGCCGCCCGGCGGCGCGGCTGAGCCGGGCGTAGGGTGAGGCGCATGTCGAGCATCTTCATCACAGGGTCGGCCGACGGGCTCGGGCAGGAGGCCGCGCGGCGGCTGCTCGCCGACGGCCATGAGGTCGTGCTGCACGGACGCTCTCCGCGGCGGGCGCAGGAGGCGCTCGCGGCGCTGCCGGGCGCGCGCGGCGCGGTCCACGGCGATCTCTCCAGCATCGCCGATACGCGCGCCGTCGCCGAGCAGGCGAACGCGCTCGGCCGCTTCGACGCGGTGATCCACAACGCCGGCGTCTACCTCGGCCCGCGCCGCGAGACGGTCGACGGCCTCGAACGCGTCTTCGCGGTCAACGTGCTCGCGCCGTACCTACTGACGGCGACGATGGAGCTGCCGCGGCGGCTCGTCTACCTCAGCTCCGGCATGCACCGCTCCGGCGAGCTGCGGCTCGACGACCTGCAGTGGCAGCAGCGGCCGTGGAACGACACCCAGGCGTACTGCGACTCGAAGCTGCTCGTCGTCGCGCTGGCGCTCGCGTTCGCGCGCCGCTGGCCGCAGGTGCGCTCCAACGCCGTCGACCCCGGCTGGATCCAGACGAAGATGGGCGGCGCCGGCGCGCCCGACGGCCTCGACGTCGGCGCCGCGACGCAGGTCTGGCTGGCGGGCTCCGACGTGCCCGAGGCGGCCGAGGCGACGGGCGGCTACTGGTTCCGCGGCGCGCGCGAGGAACCAGCGCCGGAGGCCGCTGACACGGCGGTGCAGGAGGCGCTGCTGGCCGAGTGCGCGCGGCTCAGCGGGTTGTGAGCAGGTCGAAGTCGCGTGAGTCGGCCTGCTCGACCAGCCTCACGTACTCGAGCATGAAGCCGGGCCAGTTGCCGACGACGCGGCCGTCGCCGTCCTTGCGGTACCAGCTCTGGCACTGCGTCCAGACGGAGCCGTCGAGCCGCTGCTGGACGGCGTCGGTCGAGGCGCTCTCGACCTCCGGCCGCACCGACAGCGCGCGGCGGCCGGCGCTGGCACCGGCGCCGCCTCCACGCAGCAGCCCCAGTGCGCTCAGCACGTAGCCGGCCTGCGCCTCGATCATCACGATGATCGAGCCGACGCCGAGGTTCGTGTTCGGCCCGTACATCAGGAACAGGTTCGGGAAGCCGGCGACGGTGATGCCGAGGTGGGCGCGGGCGCCGCCGTCCCACGCCGCCTGCAGCTCCTGCCCGCCGCTGCCGTGGACCTTCATCGGCGCGACCGGCTCGTCGGCGTGGAAGCCGGTGCCCCAGACGATCGCGTCGACCTCGCGGCGGGTGCCGTCGGCGGCGATGACCGCGTCGGGCTCGATCCGCTGCACGCGGTCGGTCACGACCTCGACGTTGGGCCGCTGCAGCGCCGGCAGGTAGGCCGAGCTGAAGAGGATCCGCTTGCAGCCGAACTCGTGTCTGGGCCAGACCTTCCTGCGCACCTCTCTGTCGCGCAACTGCAGCCGCATGAAGCTCGTCGACCACAGCCGGAACGCGGCCTTCAGCGGGCGCGCCTTCGTGTAGCCGAGGATGAACGTCTCCATCACGCCCCACATGCCGTAGCGGCGCAGCTTCTGCAGGCCCGGGACGCGCCGTATCGCGGTCCGCACCGCGCGCGGGTAGACGGGATTGCGGCGCGGCATCATGTACGGCGCGCTGCGCTGGTAGACGTCGACGCGCGCCGCCTGCTTGGCGATCTCCGGCACGAACTGGACGGCGCTGGCGCCGGTGCCGATCACCGCGATCCGTCTCCCGGTCAGGTCGACGTCGTGGTCCCACTGCGCCGAGTGGAAGGCCGGGCCGGCGAACTGCTCCATCCCGGGGATCTGGGGGAACGCGGGACGGGTCAGCTGGCCGCAGGCGAGCACGAGCGCGTCGGCGCTGTGCGTCTCGCCGTCGGCGCTGCTCAGCGTCCAGGTCAGCGCCGTCTCGTCCCAGCGCGTCTCGTCGATCTCGGTGCCGAAGCGGATGTGGGGGAGGATCCCGTCGGCCTCGGCGACCTCGCGCAGGTAGCGCTGGATCTCCGCCTGCGGCGAGCAGGGCCGCGACCAGTCGCGCCGCTGCGCCCACGAGAACGAGTAGAGGTACGACGGCACGTCGCAGGCCGCGCCGGGGTAGGTGTTGTGCTGCCAGACGCCGCCGACGTCGTCGGCGCGCTCGAAGATCGTGAAGGTGTGGCCGGCCGCGCGCAGGCGGTGCGCGACCTCGATGCCGCTGAAGCCGGCGCCGACGATCGCGACCTTCATGACGCCACCTCGTAGAGCGCGTCGATCGCGCCGGCGTGCCGCGTCTCGATCCCGCGGCGCTTGAGCTTCAGCGTCGGCGTCAGCTCCTCGCCGCCGGCCGCCCAGTCGTCGCTCAGCACGGCGAACCGCTTCACCTGCTCCGCGCGTGAGAGCGTCGCGTTGCCGCCCGCGACGGCCGCCTCGATCGCGGCGCGCACCTCGGCGTCATCGGCCGCGCGGTCGCCGAGCAGGTCGGGGTCGGGGACGATCAGCGCAACGTTGAACGGCCGCCCGTCGCCGACGACGCAGATGTGGCCGATCAGCGGGCTGCGCGTCTTGATCGCGGCCTCGATCGAGGAGGGCGACATGTTCTTGCCGCCGGCGCTGATGATCAGCTCCTTCTTGCGGTCGACGATGCGCAGGTAGCCGTCGTCGTCGATGTTGCCGACGTCGCCGGTGCGCAGCCAGCCGTCGCCGTCGATCGCCGCCGCGGTCGCCTCCGGCAGGCCGCGGTAGCCGCGCATCACCGTCTCCGAGCGCATCAGCAGCTCTCCATCTTCGGCGAGTCTCAGCTCGACGCCGGGCAGCGCCGGCCCGACCGTCCCGACCCGGATCGCGCCGGGCGGGTTGCAGGTGCAGCAGGCGCAGTTCTCGCTCATGCCGTAGATCTCAGCAAGCGGGACGCCGATCGTGTGGAAGTACTCGATCAGCTCCGGCGCGCTCGGCGCGGCGCCGATGTTGGCCGCCAGCACCTGGTCGAGACCGAGCGCGGCACGCAACTGGGCGGGCTCCAGCCCGGGGTTGGCCGCCTGCGCCGCCTGCGCGCCGGCGCGCAGCTTCTCCCACACGCGCGGGACGGCGAAGAACCAGTTCGGCCGCACCTCGCGCAGCGCGGCGCCGATCTGGCGCGGATCGGGGCAGGTCGTGACCTCCAGGCCGAACAGGACCGGCGCGTACCAGGAGGCGATCCGCTCGGCGATGTGCGCCAGCGGCAGCCAGCAGATCACGCGCCCGCCGGCCTCGATCCCGTTGATCTCGCCGATCACGCGCGTCGCGGTCAGCAGGTTGCGGTGGGTCAGCTCGACGCCCTTCGGCGGGCCGGTCGTGCCGGAGGTGTAGATGATCGTCAGCAGGTCGTCGGGGCTGGCCGCGACCGGCTCGGGCAGCGGCGGGCTGGCCGTCAGCGTCTCCCAGGCGATCTCGCCGGGCTCGCTCGCGGCGCCGTCGAGCACGACGAGCGCGCAGCCGCGGCCGGCGAGCGCGGCGCGCGCCGTCGCGGCGAACGCGGGCTCCGTGATCAGCACGCGCAGGCCGGCGTCGTCGGCGACGTGGGCGACCTGCTCGGGCGAGGAGGTCGCGTAGATCGAGACCGGGACGGCGCCGAGCATCACGGTCGCGAGGTCGGCGACGTGGAACTGCGGCCGGTTGGTGAGCAGCAGCCCGACGGTCGCGTCGCGGCCGACGCCGAGGCCGGCGAGCCCGGCGGCGACGCAGGCGGCGGCGCCGTGCAGCTCGCGCCAGCTGTAGCGGACGGTGCCCTCGCGGTCGCGGACCGCGAGCTGCTCGCCGCGCGCGCCGACGATCGCGGCGACGGCGTCGGTGAGCGTCTGAGGCGTTGCGGAGACGGTGGTCGACATGTGTCGCATCGTCACTGCCCCGACCGGCCCGACACTGTGCGAAGCGCACATCCTCGCCGTCGCGGCGGGGTAGCATCGCACGCCGTGGCGCGCACGGAGACCTGGAGGGAGCTGGCGGCCGAGCTTGCGGAGGACGGCGAGCGCGTCGGCCTGCTCGCCGCCGCCGTCACCGACCGGATCGTCGCGGCGCTGCCGCTCGGCGCCGACGAGGAGCTGGCCGAGGCGACGCGCCGCAGCGTCGCCGACAACATCTGGCTCTTCGCCTCGATGGCCTCCGCCGGGATCCCGCCGGAGCGCGCCGCGCCGCGCACGCTCGCGGAGGAGTTCGTGCGGCTGCTGGCCCATCGCGGCGTCGGCGCCGACACCGTCGCGGCCTCCTACCGGCTGGCGCTGAACGGCTTCTGGGACGGCTGGACCGAGCTGCTGCGCGAGCGCGTCCCGCCGGCCGAGCTGGCCGACGCGCTCGACGCCTCGATCCGCTGGATGCTGACGTTCGTCAACACGCTCTCCGAGCGCGTGATCGCGATCCACGAGCAGGAGCGGCGCGCCTGGGTCCGCAGCGGCGAGGCGGTCCGCGCCGCGACGATCCGCGACCTGCTCGACGGCGTCCCGACCGACCTGCAGCTGGCCGAGAGCCGGCTCGGCTACCCGCTCGACCGCAGCCATCGCTGCGCCGTCGCCTGGAGCGACGGGCAGGCCGGCCCCAACGACGAGCGGCCCGACCTCGGCCTGCTCGCGAGCGCGCTCGCGACGCGGCTGCGGGTGCGCTCGGTGGCGCTGACGGTCGACCGCGAGACGGTCGCGGTGTGGGCGAGCGGCTTCGACGGCACCGCCGACCGCGAGGCGCTCGCCGACCTCGACGCGGTCGCCGCGCGCGGCGTCTCGCTCGCGGTCGGCCGCGCGCACAGCGGCCTCGACGGCTTCCGCTGGTCCTACCGCGAGGCGATGCACGCCCGCCGCGTCGCGCTGCTGGAACGGCGGCCGGCCGGCGCGGTGACGCCCTACGAGCGGGTCGCGCTGCAGGCGCTCGCGAGCGCCGACGTCGAGCACGCGCGCCGCTTCGTCGCCTGGCAGCTCGGTCCGCTCGCCGGCGACGACGACGCCTCGCGCGCGCTCGCCGAGACGCTGCGCGCGTATCTGCTGAACGAGTCGAACCTGCGCGCCGCGGCGGCCCAGCTGGGGATCCACCACAACACCGTCGCGAACCGTCTGCGACGGGCGGCGGAGCTGCTCGGCGCGCCGATCGCGGAGCGCAGCGCCGAGCTGCTGGCCGCGCTCGCGCTCGTCGACACGACCCGCTACGAGGCGACCGCCGGCACCTCCTGAGGGACAGGCTCCGGCTCGCCGCCGGCGGTGCGGCCGGCGATCGGCACCGAGCCCAGCGGTGCTCTCTCCGCCGCGCCCGGCGCCGCCGGGACGGTGCTCATCGCGCGCTCGGCCATCGCCGCGATCGTCAGCGACGGGTTGACGCCGACGTTCGCCGGCACCGCCGCGCCGTCGCAGACGAGCAGGTTCTCGTAGCCGAAGGCGCGGTGGTCGCGGTCGACGACGCCCTCCTGCGGCGTCGCGCCGATCGTCGCGCCGCCGAGGATGTGCGCCGTCGTCGGGATCCCGAACAGCGCCTCGGGCACCGACGAGCCGGGCGCGCCGCCGGTCTCGCGCGCGAGCCATTCGGTGAAGGCGTTGGCGACGGGGATGAACGTCGGGTTCGGTCTCTCCGGATCCTGCCGCGTCTGCATCCGCACGCTGCCGTCGCGCTTGCGCTTGAACGTCAGCTCCATCGCGCTGTCGAGCGTCTGCATCACGAGCACGACGATCGAGCGCTGGCCCCAGTTCGGCTTGAAGACCAGTTCGGCGACCCAGCCGGGGTGGCGGACCATCTGCGTCAGCCACTTCAGCGGCCGCGTGAGGCGGTTGCCGCCGCCGGTGAGGACGGTGAAGAGGCCGCGGATCGCGCCGCCGCCGGCGCCGTAGGTGACCGTCTCGACGTGGGTGTGCGCGTCCGGGTAGATCGAGGAGGTGATCGCGACCCGTCTGGCGATCGCCTCCGCGCGCCCTTCGGGCACGGTCACGACGAGCACCGCCTCGCTGTTGGTGCGGATCAGCTTGCCGAGGCGAGGGGAGAGGCGCGGCAGCGCGCCGTCGAGCCGCGCCCGTGCCAGCAGCTCATTGGTGCCGAGCGCGCCGCCCGCGAGCACGACCCCGCCGGCGCGGATCGTCACGTCGCCGCGGTCGGAGCGGCGGCCGGTGCGGCGGTGGGTGACGAGCCAGCCGTCCTTGCCGTCGCCGCCGCCGAGCGGGCGCAGGCCGACGACCTCGCGGCCGGCGAGGATCCGCGCGCCCCAGCGCTGCGCGAAGTGGAGGTAGTTCTTGTCGGTCGAGTTCTTCGAGCCGTGCGGGCAGCCGAGCATGCAGCGACCCTCCTGCTGGCAGCCGACGCGCCGCGGGCCCTCGCCGCCGAAGTAGGGGTCGGCGACCTCCTCGCCGGGCGTCTCCAGGTAGGCGCCGACGCGCGCCTTGCGGTACGTGTGGCCGACGCCGAGTTGCTCGCCGTAGCGCTTCAGCAGCTGGTCAGCGGGGTCCTCGCCGGTGACGTCGGTGACGCCGAGCATCCGCTGCGCGGTCTCGAAGTGCGGCGCCAGCTCGCGCTCCCAGTCGCCGAGCGCCTCCCACTGCGCGTCGTGGAAGAACGCTCTCGGCGGCACGTACAGCGTCATCGCGTAGACGAGGCTGCCGCCGCCGACGCCGGCCCCGCTCATCACCAGTGCGTCCTTGAAGAAGGTCAGCCGGAACAGCCCGCGCAGGCCGAGCCGCGGCGCGAACAGGTAGCGGCGCAGGTCCCACGAGCTGCTCGGCATCTCGCTCGCGTCGCGGAACTGCTCGCCGCGCTCGATCACCAGCACCGAATAGCCCTTCTCGGCGAGCCGCATCGCGCTGACGCTGCCGCCGAAGCCGGAGCCGACCACGACCCAGTCGACGTCGAGCGCCTGCTCCCTCACGTTCGATCGCATCGGCGCAGCCTCGCCGAGTGGTGGGGGGTTGGCGTTGTGCGCACGCCACTGCCGGGGGCATCAGGGGCGTGCGTGGCGCACAGCGGGCGCGGGCGGCGCTGCGGACGAGGGCGCCTCAGCGAGCGCGGGCGGCGCCGATCACGTGCGGGTTGGTGTGCGCCCACGACGGGCCGACGTCGAGGTCGCGGACGCGCTCGACGTCGAAGCCGGCGGCGCCGATCGCCGCGACGGTGTCGCGCGCGCAGTGGCAGCCGCCGCCGAGCCGCGGCCAGATGCCGGAGCTGTCGAGCCGCCGCTGGATCCTCGCCTTGCGCGGGCGGGCGGAGCGGACGTGCTCGAGGAAGCGCAGCTCACCGCCGGGCTTCAGCACCCGGCGCAGCTCGGCGAGCGCGCGCGCCGGATCGGGGACGCTGCAGAGCACGAGGCTGGCGATCGCGACGTCGAACTCGCCGTCGGCGAACGGGAGCGTGTCGGCGGTCGCATCGCGCACGGTGACGGGCACCCGGGCGCGCTGGGCCGCCTGCTCGGCTCTCTCGCGCAGGTACGGCTCCGGTTCGAGCGCGACGACCTCCGCGACGGTCGCGGGGTAGTGGCCGAAGTTCATGCCGTTGCCGGCGCCCAGCTCGACGACGCGGCCGGAGAGGCCGGCGAGCAGCTCCTCGCGATGGGCGCCGATCTCCTTCTCCAGCGAGCCGGTGAAGCGGTCGAAGATGCGCGCGAAGACGGGGTGGTTGACGGTCGTCTCGTTCATCGGCTTTGAAGCGTATCGGCGCTGCGCAGCAGGATCGGCAGGATCAGCAGCGCGATCGCGCCGCCGGCCAGCCCGAGTGTGGCGTAGCTGGTGGCGGCGACGACCAAGCCGCTGCTGAGGCCGCCGGCGGCGCCGGCGAGCGAGACGCTGAGGTCGACGGCGCCCTGCGTGCGGGCGCGCGTGGCGAGCGGGGTGCTGTCGGTCAGCAGCGCGGTGCCGCCGATCAGGCCGAGGTTCCAGCCGAGGCCGAGCAGCGCGAGCGCGACCGTCAGCAGCACCATCGAGTCGGCCGGCGCGACGGCCGCGAGCAGCCCGGCCGCGAGCAGCACGACCCCGCCGGCGGCGATCACGGGCCGGCGGCCGGCGCGGTCGGCGAGCATGCCGGTCAGCGGCGAGGGCAGATACATGCAGGCGATGTGGATCGAGATCACCAGTCCGGTCGCGCCGAGGCCGTGGCCGTGGTCGCGCATGTGGATCGGCGTCATCGTCATCACCGCGACCATCACGATCTGGGTCAGGACCATCGCGGCGGCGGCGAGCGGGATGCCGCCACCTCCGCTGCCCGTGGGTGTGGTGGCGACGGGGGCGGAGGTGGGGGCCGGCGCCTCGCCGAGCGCCCGCGCGGTCAGCAGCGGATCGGGCCGCAGCCGCAGCTGCAGGACGAGCGCGGCGACCGCGTAGGCGGCCGTCGCGAGCAGGAACGGGCCGGCGAGGCGCGGGATCGAAAGCTGCTCGGCGAGCTGGCCGGTCGCGTCGACGAGGTTGGGGCCGGCGACGGCGCCGACGGTCGTCGCGACGAGCACGACGCTGACCGCGCGCCCGCGATGGGCGGGGCCGGCGAGGTCGGCGCCGGCGTAGCGGGCCTGCAGGTTGGTGGCGGTGCCGGCGCCGTAGACGAGCAGCGACAGCAGCAGCAGCGGAACGCTGTCGAGCACGGCGGCGACCACGATCCCGGCCCCGCCCGCCGCGCCGGCCGCGTAGCCGGCGGCGAGCCCGACGCGCCGGCCGGAGCGCTGCGAGAGCCGCCCGACCAGCAGCGAGGCGGCGGCCGAGCCGGTCGTGAAGAGCGCCGCCGGAAGGCCGGAGAAGCTGGTCGAGTCGAGCATGTCCTCGGCCAGCAGCGCGCCGACCGTGACCCCGGCGGCGAGGCCGGCGCCGCCAAGCATCTGCGCGATCACGAGCGTGATCAGCGTGCGCCGCTGCAACGCCGCCAGCTCGGCGTCCGAGATCCCCTGCACGAGCGGTTCGCTCAACCCGGCACGTCGATCCAGCGCACGATGCGACCGTCGCGCAGCTCGTGGTAGGAGGGCGGCGCGGGCGGCGGATCGTGCGTGAGGCGGGCGATCACGGCGGCGGGGCCGTGCAGCTGCTCTTCGATCGCGGTCGTCCAGTGGACGGCGGGGTCGAGCAGCCGTTGCAGCCGCGCCCAGTCGCGCCGCTCGATCGTGGTGAGGACGTTCCCGACTGCCGGCACCTGCTCCGCCATGTGGGGGACGCTACAGCGGCGTGCGCTTCCGGTGCGCGCCCGCGCCCGCCGTCGGCGCGCTCAAGCTCCCGCGCTGCGCCCGCCCGCTCTCGCCACGGCGCTCGGCAGTTCGCCGACCAGCTCCGCCAGCAGCCGCGAGGCGCGCAGCAGCGCGGGCAGCTCGACGCCGGTCGCCACGCCGCAGTCCTCCAGCAGGAAGACCAGCTCCTCGGTCGCGACGTTGCCGGCCGCGCCGACCGCGAACGGCGAGCCGCCGATCCCGCCGAGCGAGCAGTCGAAGCGCGTGACGCCGAGCGTCAGTCCCGCCCACGCGTTCACGAGCCCGGTCCCGCGCGTCTCGTGCAGGTGCAGGCCGATCTCGCTGCCGACCTCCGCGACGACGGCGGCGATCCGCGCCGGCGTCGCCATCCCGGTCGTGTCGGCGCAGGTGACGCGCTGCGCGCCGGCGTCGCGCGCGGCGGCGCAGATGCGGCCGACCTCGGCCGGCGCGACGTCGCCCTCGTAGGGAGATCCGAAGGCGCACGAGACGACGACGTCGACCGGCGTGCCGGCCGCCTGCGCCAGCGTGCAGATCCGCTCGACCTGCGCCAGCCCGTCCGCGCGCGTCATCTTCGTGTTCGCGACGCTGTAGCGCTCGGAGGCGGAGATCGTCACCGTCAGCGCGTCGGCGCCGGCCGCGAGCGCGTCGCGCGCGCCGCGCTCGTTCGGCACCAGCGCGGTGCGCGTCACCCCGGGGATCGGTCCCAGCAGCGCCAGCAGCTCGGCGGTGCCGGCCATCGCCGGCACAGCTCTCGGCGAGACGAACGAGCCGACCTCGATCTCGCGCAGCCCGGCGTCGATCAGCGCGGTGACGAGCCGCGCGCGGTCGACGAGCGGCAGCGGCGGGTGGACCTGCAGCCCGTCGCGCGGGCCGACGTCGCGCAGCTCGACCGCCGCCGGCAGCGTCCAGGGAAGCGTCAAGCCGGCGCCCCCGCGCGCAGCTCGCTGAGCGCCGCCTCGGCGCGGTCGGCGCGAACCGCGCCGCCGGCGACCAGCCGCCGCACGACGGCGTCGACCTCGCCGGGCGCGGCGCCGGCGGCGATCGCGACGTTGCGCGCGTGCAGCGTCATGTGGCCGCGCTGGATCCCCTCCGTCGCCAGCGCGCGCAGCGCGCCGACGTTCTGCGCCAGCCCGACGGCGACGACGATCTGCGCCAGCTCGGCGGCGGTCTCGACGGCGAGCAGCCTGACGGCGGCGCGCGCGGTCGGGTGGGTCTTCGTCGCGCCGCCGACGAGCCCGACCGGCATCGGCACCTCCAGCGTCGCGACGAGGTCGCCGTCGGCGTCACGCTCCATGTGCGAGAGGGTCGTGTAGCGGCCGTCGCGGACCGCGTGGCTGTGGCAGCCGGCCTCGACCGCGCGCGTGTCGTTGCCGGTCGCCAGCACGACGGCGCTGATGCCGTTCATGATCCCCTTGTTGTGCGTCGCGGCACGGTAGGGGTCGTCGGCGGCGAGCTGGTAGGCCTCGACGATCCCGTCCACGACCTGCGGCCCGCCGAGCTTGTCGGCGGCGAAGACGGCGCGAGCGCGCGCGAGGCGGCGGTCGGCCTTGTTGGAGAGGATCCGCAGCAGCACGCGGCCGCGCGCGATCTCGGCGATCCGCGGCGCGAGCGCCTCGGCCATCGTGTTGACGGCGTTGGCGCCCATCGCGTCGCCGACGTCGACGACGAGGTGGACGACGACGTGCGTCCCTCTCGGTCCGTCGATCACGCGCACCTCCAGCTCGCGCGCGCCGCCGCCGAGCCGCACGAGCACGGGGTCCTGCTCGTCGGCGGCGGCCAGCAGCTCGTCGCGGTGCTCGTGCAGCCGCAGCTTCGCGGCGTGCGGGTCGGCGACGTCGAGCACCTGCACCTGGGCGATCATCAGCGGGGCGGTCGTCGAGCAGAAGAAGCCGCCGCGCTCGCGCGCGACCTGCGCGAGGTTGCTGGCGGCGGCGATCACCGACGGCTCCTCGCTCGCCATCGGCACGAGGTGGTCGCGGCCGTTGACGCGGAAGTTCGCGCCGATCCCGAGCGGGACCGGCATCAGGCCGACGGCGTTCTCGACCATCCCGTCGGCGATCGGGAGGATCGCGTCGCGCTCGGCGCGCAGGTCCTCGAGCGCGGCGGGGTCGGCGCCGGAGGCCTCGGCGAGGGCGGCGAAGCGCTCGTCGAGCGCGAGCTTGTAGAAGCCGGGCAGGCGGCTGTTGACAGACATCGGTCTCTCCTGGAGTTCGTGTCGCGGGTTCAGCGGGGTTCAGCTAGCCGGCTGAGCCGCGGAAGTCCGGCGCGCGGCGCTCCGCGAAGGCCCGCAGGCCCTCGCGCGCGTCGTCGCTGGTGAAGGTCCTCTGGCCGAGCGCGGCTTCGCGTGCGAACGCCTCCTCGGCCGGCAGGTCGGCGAGCGTCACGACGCTCTCCTTGATCGTCTGGACCGCCTGCGCGCTCAGCGCGGCGACCCCAGCGGCGATGCCGCGCGCGGTCGCGTCGAGCTGCTCGGGCGCGACGACGCGGTTGAGCACGCCGACGCGCAGCAGGTGCTCGGCGTCGAAGCGCTCGCCGGTCAGCAGCAGCTCCATCGCGGCGGCGTAGCCGATCTGGCGCCGCAGCCGCACGAGCGTGCCGCCGGCGGGGACGAACCCCATCGCCGGCTCCGGCAGCCCGAAGCTGGCGTCGCTCGACGCGATCCGGATGTCGGTCGCCAGCAGCAGCTCGAAGCCGCCGCCGAGGCAGAGGCCGTTCACCGCGGCGACGATCGGCTTGTAGAAGGGGACGCCCTTGAGGTGGGCGGGATCCCATTGCGAGATGTCGAAGCGGTCGGAGGCGAGCGCGGGGATCGACTCGTGCAGGTCGGCGCCGACGCAGAAGGCGCGCTCGCCGGCACCGGTCAGCAGCACGACGCGGACGGCCGGGTCGTCGCGCGCGGCCAGCCACGCCGCGCCGAGCTGGTCGTACATCTCCAGCGTCAGCGCGTTGAGCTTCTCCGGCCGGTCGAAGCGGATCTCGGCGATCCCGTCGGTGACCTCGTAGGCGATCGACATCGTTCAGATCACCCCGCGCTCGCGCAGCTCGGCGAGCCGCTCGGCCGAGAGGCCGAGCGCCGCGCCGAGCACGTCGTCGTTGTGCTGGCCCGGGGCCGGCGCCTGCGCGCGCGGGTCGCCGGGCGTCTCGCTGAGCTTGACCGGCAGCCCGAAGATGCCGACGGCGCCGCCGGGGTAGTCGACGTCGACGACCATCTCGCGCGCGGCGATCTGCGGGTCTCTGACGACCTCGCCGATGTCCTTGACGGCGCTGAGCGGGACGCGGTCGCCGGCGATCGCCTCCAGCTCCGCCTTCGTGCGCGTCGCGAACCAGCCCTCGACGATCGGCTTGACGCGGCGCTGGTAGGTCTCCTCCTCGAAGCGCTGCTCCATCGTCGCGATCTCGGGGTCGTCGACCAGCTCGGGGGCGCCGAACAGCTCGCAGCTCTCGCGCCACAGCTTCTGCGTGTAGCCGCCGAAGAAGACGTGGCCGTCCTTGCACGGGAACAGCCCGTACGGGCGCACGAAGGGATGGTCGTTGCCGAGCGGGCCGGCGACTCTGCCGCCGACGGTGTAGTCGACCACGGCCGTCTCGGTCAGCGACAGGATCGCGTCCTGCTGCGAGACGTCGACGAGCTGGCCGACGCCGCTGCGCTCGGCCTCGCGCAGCGCCGAGACGGTGCCGAAGGCGGCGTAGAGCGAGGCCGACAGGTCGCCGATGATCGTGCCGACGCGGACCGGTTCGCGGTCCGGGTAGCCGTTCATCGACCACAGCCCGCCGGTCGCCTGGCCGCTGTTGTCGTAGGCCGGCTTGCGCGAGCTGGGGCCGTACTGGCCGAAGCCGGAGATCGCGGTGTAGACGAGCGCCGGGTTCTCCTCCCGCAGCGCCTCGAAGCCGAGCCCGAGGCGGTCCATCGTGCCGGCGCGGAAGTTCTCCACCAGCACATCGCTGCGCCGCACCAGCTCGCGCAGCAGCTCCTGCCCTTCCTCGGACTTGAGGTCGAGCGTGATCCCGAGCTTGTTGCGGTTGTACTGCGCGAAGAAGGCGCTGAAGCGGTCGCCGCCGGCGCCGACGAACGGCGGGAAGTCGCGCGCGTAGTCGGGCTCGGCGGGGTTCTCGACCTTGATCACGGTCGCGCCGAGGTCGCCGAGCATCATCGCGCAGTAGGGGCCGGCGACGACGCGCGTGACGTCGAGCACGGTCACGCCGCGCAGCGGCCCCTGTCGCCGCGGCGCGCCGTCGACCGCGTCGAGCGCGTCCTGCCAGTGGCTCTGCACGGTCATGGTCTACCCCGCCACCGTCACGCGCACGTCGAGCGCGCTGCCGCAGCTGGGGCAGAGGTGCTCGTGCAGCCGCACCTCCGCGCGCGGGCGGACGCGGATCCCCAGCTCGTCGAGGCGCTCGGCCGCGACGCTCTCGCGCGTGAGCGCGCCGGCGGCCCAGTCGTCGCCGAGGCTGCCGTCGCAGACGCGGCAGGCCCAGCCGCCACCGTCGGCGCGCACGCCGAGCGGGCCGTCGTCGCCGGCCTCGCGCCGCAGCTCGCCGTAGCCGGCGACGGTCACCGCGGTCGCCGGCTCGTGGCCGAGCCGCCGGGCGCGCGCCGCGTGACGCAGGCGCGTGGTCGCGTCCGTGTCGACGGAGCCGTCGCCGGACAGCGCCACGCCGTAGGCGGCCTCCGCGGCGGCGGCCGAGACGTAGCCGTCGCGCACGTCGGCGGCGACCGCCGCGGGGTCGCGCAGCAGCGGGTCGCCGTAGCCGCCGCCGCCCGCGATCCGCTGGCGGAAGACGTCGCCGGCGCGGATCGTCAGGCCCTGCTCCACCAGCTCCAGCAGCTCCGTGCTGGCCGGCGCGAGGCGGTCGGCGTGCGCCGCCTCGCCGCGCGCGATCACGCCGTCGACGTCGACCTCGCGCAGGATGCTCTGCTCGCCGCCGCCGCCCGGGTAGGCGCCGCCGTAGCCGCCGGCCGGGACCTGCGCGCAGGGACAGAAGACGGTGTGCAGCACCTCGTCGCAGTTGCGCAGCGTCCAGGCGTAGTCGACGCCGAGCCCGCCGCGCTGCGCGCCGGGGCCGCCGGTCGCCGCGTCGACCCGCTTCCACAGGTAGAGCACCGGATACATCAGCTCGTTCATCTCGACGTCGGGGACCATGTTGCTGATCTGCGTCGTCATGCCGGAGCCGTCGAGGCCGTCGCCGGAGGCCTGCGCGCCGGCGCCCATCAGGCCGCCGTCCATGTTGAAGAGGACGAAGTACTCGCCGGTGTCGGTGCGCGTCCCGGCGGAGATGCCGCCGGTCCACGAGTCGGCCCAGATCCCCTGCGCGCGGCCGCGCAGCTCGGCGTCGGCGCTGCGCTCGACGACGCGGTTGAGCAGCAGCGTCACCAGCCGCGTGACGCGGCCGCCGACGGTCAGGTGGCCGTTGCTGGCCGGGGCAGGCACGTCGGGGTTGACGATGCTGGCCTTCGCGGCGGTGATCTCGATCGGGCCGAGCACGCCCTGGTTGAACGGCAGATCCCATGCGAGCGCCGGGTTCATGCCCGTCGCGACGCTGCCGACGAGCGCGCCGTAGGAGCAGTTGACGAAGCCGGCGACCTGCGGGCTCGACGCGGAGAAGTCGAAGTGCAGGTGCTCGCCGTCGATCGTCATGCGGCAGTGGATCGGCAGCAGCTCGTCGACCTTGCCGTCGCCCTCCTGCCACTCGGTCGCCTCGTAGACGCCGTCGGGCAGCAGCCCGATCCGCTCGGCGACGACCTGGCGCGCCGCCTCGATCGCCAGCTCGGCGTACTGCGTGAAGGTGTCGGCGCCGAACTCCTCGATCGTCGCGAGCAGGCGGCGGGCGCCGGTGTTGTTGGACGCGACGAGGCTGCGCACGTCGTTCCAGAAGAGGACCGGCAGCCGCACGTTGTTGACGATCATGCGGCGGACCGACTCGACCGGCTCGCCGTGCTCGTAGCACTTGACGCCGGGCGGCATCCGCAGCGCCTCGGCGAAGCAGTCGACGGCGCTCGGCGCGAAGCCGCCGGGGTTCATCCCGCCGATGTCGAGCAGGTGCGCCTGCGACTGCGCGAAGCCGACGACGCGGCCGTCGTGGAAGATCGGCGTGATCACCGAGACGTCCGGCGGATGGGTCGAGCCGGCGGTGTGCGAGTCGTTGCTGATGAAGGCGTCGCCCGGCTCCATCTCGTCGATCGGGACGGCGTCGAGCAGGCCTCTGAGCGCGACGCTCGCGGAGCCGATGTGGAACTGGACGTAGTTGGAGTACGCGTAGATGCGGCCGTCGGCGTCGAACAGCGCGGTGTTGAAGTCGCCGGCCTCGGCGATCACCGGCGAGCCGGACGAGCGCATCATCGCGATCGCCATCTCGTCGACGATCGCGTCGAGCCGCATGCGGATCACCTCGAGCGTGACGGGATCGTGCGCGCGTCCCTGCGCGCTGCTCGCTGCGGGCGGCGCGGTGTCGATCGTGCTCATGGTCTGTCTCTCCTCGCGCGTCGCGCGCTCAGCCGCGGGCCGGCAGGTCGATGATGTAGTTGGCGTGCGCGTCGCGCGCGATCGTCGCGCCCTCGGGGACGTAGAGGTTGGTGTCGGGCTCCTCGACGACGCAGGGGCCGTCGCGGCGCTCGCCGAGCGCCAGGCCGCGGTGGACGTCGACCTCGCGCCGCAGGCCGCTCATCGGCTCGACGATCTCGCGACGGCGCTGCGACCGCTCGCCGTCGAGCGTCACCTGCACCGGCGCGCTGTCGGCCGAGCCGAAGCGGCCGATCCCCTTCACACGCGTGTTCGTGACGACGACCTCGGCCTCGGTCCAGGCGGTCCCCGCGCCGAACTCGGCCTCGTAGTCGACGATGAAGCGGTCGCGCACCTGGTCCTTGAGCCCTTCGGTGAAGGCGGCGGCCGGCAGCGTCGTGGTGACCTCGAAGACCTGGCCGGCGAACTTCATGTCGGCCTCGCGCACGACCTCGCGCGCGTCGGCGGCGATCGCGTCGGCGCCGAACCACTCCTGCACGCGCGCCTCCAGCGCCGCGTAGGCCAGCTCGAGGTCCTCGGCGCTCTGGGCGAAGTTCCACGGCGTCGTCTGCACGGCGGTGAAGACGGAGTCGGCGTGCAGCAGCCCGAAGGCGCTGAAGACCGACGCCGCCGCCGGCACGACGACGCGGGCGACGTCGCACTCGCGCGCGATCTCGGCGGCGAAGAGGCCGCAGGCGCCGCCGAAGGAGACCATCGTGAACTCGCGCGGGTCGTGGCCGCGGTTGACGGTCAGCGCGCGGATCGCGTTGGCCATCTGCACCGTCGTGAGGCGGTAGATGCCGCCGGCGGCCGCGTCGACGTCGTAGCCGAGCGGCGTCGCGACCGTCTCGATCGCGGCGCGCGCCTTGTCGCGGTCGAGCGGGATCGTGCCGCCGAGGAAGTAGCCGGGGTCGATCAGCCCCATCGCGACGGTCGCGTCGGTGACGGTCGGCTGCTCGCCGCCGCGGCCGTAGCAGGCCGGTCCGGGCACCGAGCCGGCGCTCTTGGGGCCGACGCGCATCAGGCCGCGCGAGTCGATCCAGGCGATCGAGCCGCCGCCGGCGCCGATCGAGCTGATGTCGACCGCCGTCAGCGAGGTCGGGAACTCGCCCATCTGCGCGCGCGGCAGGACGCGGTAGGCGCCGTCGCTGATGATCGCCGCGTCGAAGCTGGTTCCGCCCATGTCGGCTGTGACGACCCGTCTGAGGCCGAGCGAGTCGCCGAGCCGGCGCGCGCCCTCGACGCCGCCGACGGGGCCGGAGTTGAACATCTTGATCGGCGTCTTGCCGGCCTCCTCGACCGACAGGAAGCCGCCGTCGACCTGCATCAGCTTGAGGCCGCTGGCGAGGCCGCGCTCGCGCAGCGCCGCGTCGAGCTGCTGGAAGTGGGTCGCGACGACCGGCTTGCAGGCGGCGTCGAGGACGGTCGTGACCATCCGCTCGTACTCGCGGTAGACCGGCGCCAGCTCGCTGGAGAGCGTCACCGGCAGATCCGGCGCAAGCTCGCGTACGAGCGCGGCGACCGCCTGCTCGTTGGCGGGATTCTTGAACGACCACAGGAAGCAGACGGCGATCGCCTCGACGCCCTGCTCCAGCAGCGCGGAGATCTCGGCGCGCGCCGCGTCGGCGTCGACCGCCCGCAGCACGTTGCCGTCGACGTCGACGCGCTCGGCGATCTCGACGATGCGGTCGCGGCCGACGATCTCCGGCGGCGCGGCGTTGGCGTGCGCGTCGCGCGAGGGGCCGCGGTTGGAGCGCGCGATCCGCAGCGTGTCCTTGAAGCCGGCGGTCGTGAGCAGCCCGACGGCGGGGAAGCGCAGCTCGTCGATCACGTTCGTGACGATCGTGTTGCCGAGCACGAACTTCTCGATCGCGCCGTAGAAGACGTTCTCCTCCAGCTCCAGCTGCTCGCGCGCCCGGCCGAGCACGTCGAGGATCCCGCTCGTCACGTCCTTGGTCGAGTAGGCCTTGGCCCGGATCAGCTCTCCGTCGGCCGTCACCACCGCGTCGGTGAACGTGCCGCCGACGTCCACACCCACTTCGATCCGCATAGCTCTCCTCAGAACCGGAATGTCACCCGCCGGCCGCAGGGGCGCAGCGGGACTGTCTTCACGCTACGGCGGACCGTCAGTACGTCGCAATGTGCAGAACTCCACTGATCGCGTGTCACTATGGTGAACTCTCCGCATCTCAGTCACCGTGAGCCTTCCAGTGTCCACTTCATTCCCGCGATGAGCGTTCCCGAGCACGACGACCGCGACGAGCTGCTGCGCCAGCTCGAGCACCACCGCGCCCGCGAGAGCGAGCTGCTGGCGCTGTACGAGACGGCGCACGACCTGACCGCCCTGCGCGACGTCGACCGCGTGCTGCACGCGATCGTGCGGCGGGCGCGCCAGCTGCTCTCCAGCGACGTCGGCTACCTGTCGATCTACGACCCCGAGCGCGAGGACTTCTACGTGCGCGCGACCGAGGGGTCGTTCTCGGAGGACTTCGCGCGCATCCGCGTGCCGGCCGGGGTCGGCATCTGCGGCCTCGTCGCGGCCGACAAGCGGCCGCGCTTCTCCAGCGACTACGCCAACGACGACCGCTTCCGCCACAGCGGCGGGATCGACCACGGCGTGCTCGCCGAGCACATCGACTCGCTGCTGGGCGTGCCGCTGATGTCCGGCGGCGCGGTGATCGGGGTGCTGTTCGTCGCCGACCGCTACGCGCGCACCTACGCGCCGCCGCAGATCGCGCTGCTCGACTCGCTCGGCGCGCACGCCGCCGCCGCGATCGAGAACGCCCGCCTGTTCCAGGAGAGCCGCGAGGCGCTCGAACGCGAGCAGCACGCCAACGCCGCGCTGCAGGCGCGCACGCGCGAGATCCAGTCGGCCGCCGACGTGCACGAGCAGCTGACCGCGCTGCTGGCGGCCGGCGGCGACCTCGACGACCTCGCCGAGGTCGTCGCGCGCGAGCTGGACGGCCCGGTGCTCGTCACCGACGGGGCGCTCGAACCGCTCGCCGGCTCAGCGGCGGCGGCGCGCGAGCAGCCGCTGCCGGGCGAGCTGCGCGTCGCGCTGCGGCGCTCGGCGCAGCTCGGCCGCGCGGTGCGGGTCGAAGCGGTGGGGGCGTGGGTCGCCTCGACGGCGACCTCCTCCGGCGGCGACGGCGGGCTGGTGCTGTGGCGCGAGCAGGAGCTGTCGCCGCCGCAACTGCGGATGCTGGAGCGGGCGGCGGTGATGGTCGCGCTCGTGCTGCTGGCGCGCGAACGCGTCGCGGCGGCCGAGCAGCGGGCGATGGGCGACCTCGTGACGGGGCTGCTGGCGCAGCCGCAGACCGACCCGCCGGCGCTCGCGCGCGAGGCGCGCCGGCAGGGGCTGCCGCTCGACGCCGAGCTGGCCGTGATCGCGCTGCGGCTGCCGCTCGCGCACGAGCCGCGCGCGGCGCAGCTCGCGCGCGCGGCGGTCGCGCCGACCGGCCTCGTCGGCCACGTCAAAGGCGGATCGTAG
>NZ_JAWSTH010000088.1:0-25900 GCF_033542075.1 Conexibacter stalactiti | reverse complement strand
CGCCGGCCGACCTGGCTGCCGGCGCCGCGCGTGCCGCTGCGCGCCGCGCCGCGCTCGCCCGCTGCCGGGCGGCCGGTCACCTGCGCGGGCGTTCCGGACGCGACCGGGCTCGTCGCTCTGCGGCCCTGAGCGGAGAACTCCTTCACCTGGCTCGGCGCCGGAAGGCTCGCGGCCGGTGCCGCCGACGCCGTCTGCTCACGTCTGCCGACGGCCCCGCCGGCAGCGCCCGCTCTGCCGCTGCCGGCAGCGGCCGTGCCGCCGCTGCCTCTGCCGGAGCCGGACCCGGCGGAGCCGCTCGCGCCGCGGGTCGGCTGACGGCGAACGGCGATCTGAGGCGCCGCGCCCGATCTCTCGGCCGCAGCGGGCGCGCCGCTCTGCCCGGGTGCGGTGGAGGGGCGGCGGGCGCCGGTCGGAAGCGTGGAGGTCGCGGGTGGAGCGGCGGCGGGGGTCGTGACGGTCGCGCCGGTCGTGGTTCTGCGCGCGGCGTCGTCGGTGCCGGCGGCGCGGGCGGCGTCTCCATCGGCGCGTGTCGTGTCGGCCGCGTCGCCGGCGCCGCCACCGGCTGGGCCGATCGCGACGAGCGCCGCGAGCACGACGACGGCGGCCGTGACGGCCGTCCACTCGCCGCCCGCCGGCCGCGGGCGCACCTGCGCGCGCTCGCGCGCCGACCACACCAGTCGCGCGCCGTCATCGATCACGCGCTGGGCGAGTGAGTCGGGAGCAGGGGAGGGCCGCGTGCCGTCCGCGACGACCTGGCCGGCACGCGGTTCGGTCGCTGGAGAGCGGTCATCCGACAGCTCCCACGCGGTCCCCACGGTCTCGGCGAGCGCGAGCCGCTGATCGAGCAGGCGGGCGATCGAGGCGAGCGCGAGCCGGTGGCGGGCACGCAGGCAGAGCCCGGCGAAGAGGACGACCGGGAGCGCGGCGACCAGCCAGCTGGGCGGGGCGTCGAACGCGACGCGCGCCAGCAGCAGCAGCGCCGCGAGCGCAAGCGCGACCAGCAGCGCCCGTCGCGCGACCGCGACGCGGCGGCCGCGGGCGATCGCGTCGCGCCAGGCGCGCAGGCCGGCGGCGAGGTCGCCACCCCCCGACGCGAGGTCATCTGACCGGTCAGGATCTCCCACTTCGTGGGGCGTCGCGTGGAACTCGACGACATCGGCGGGATCGGCCGCAAGCCAGCGCCCGGCGCGCGCGAGCTGCTCCGCGACGCCGGGGAGGAAGCGGGGGTGGGACACGTCGCAATGGTAGCCTTCGCCGCGATTTCGACGCTCGGACTCGCTTGCCGTCCTGGCCGCAACGGGCGCTCTGGACTTGGAGATCCGAAGATGGTGAATCACACCCGCCGCGCATCGCGCGGGACCGTCCGTTGGCTCGCGCTCGTGCTGGGCGCGCTCGCACTCACGTTGACCGCCTGCGGCGGTGACGACAGCAGCTCGTCGAGCACCAGCGGAGCCGCCGCGACGAGCACGACCGCGAGCACCGGCGCGAGCACGACCGCGAGCGGCGGCAGCGCCGCGACGCCCGACGAGGAGTTCGCCCCGGGCGACTGGGCGATCTTCGGGCGTGACTGGGACAACACCCGTTACGCCCCGCAGGACTCGATCAACAAGGAGTCGATCTCGCGCCTCGGCGAGGCGTGGCACTCCGACCTCGGCGGCAACCAGTGGCTCAACGAGGCCTTCCCGATCGTCGTCGACGGCGTCGTGTACATCACGACCAGCACGAACGAGATCTACGCCTTCGAGGGCGACACCGGCAGAGTGAAGTGGAAGTACGCGCCGAAGGTCGACTTCTCGCTCTCCAGCGGCGTCGGCGGCTACGGCATCGTCGTCAACCGCGGCGTCGCCGTCTCCGACGGCAAGGTCTACATGCTGACGTTCGACTGCAGACTGAAGGCAGTCAGCGCGGCGACCGGCGAGGAGATCTTCTCGACCCAGGTCGAGGACCCGCGCAGCGGCGCGTACGAGACGATGTCGCCGGCGGTCTACAACGGCCTCGTCTACGTCGGCAGCTCCGGCTCCGACCAGGGCGTCGCCGGCTTCGTCGCCGCCTATGACGGTGACACCGGCAGAGAGAAGTGGAGATTCGACACGATCCCGCCGGTCGGCGAGGGCTGGCGCAGAAGAGGCACCGGCGGCGGCACCGTCTACATGGCGCCGCAGATCGACACCGAGAACGGCAACGTGATCTTCGGCACCGCCAACCCGTCGCCGGCGATCGTCGGCGTCGACCGCCCGGGCGACAACCTCTACACCTCCTCGATCGTCGCGCTCGACGCGATGAGCGGCGAGTACAGATGGCATCACCAGGTCGTCGCGCACGACCTGTGGGACTACGACGCCGCCTCGCCGGTCGTGATCTTCGACGCGATCATCGACGGCGAGAGACGGCGGATGGTCGCCGAGGCCGGAAAGTCCGGCTGGCTGGTCTTCCTCGACGCGAGAACGGGTGAGCAGATCCATCCGCGCCTCTCCTTCGTCAGACAGCAGCGCTCGAGACCGACCGAGAGACCGACGCTGCAATGCCCCGGCCCGCTCGGCGGCTCGCAGTACTCGCCGATGGCGTACAGCCCGAGAGTCGAGGCCGTCTACGTCTCCGGGATCGACTTCTGCTTCCTGCTCGCGGTCTCCGACGAGAAGCTGCCGGGCGAGTCGAGATTCGGCGGCACGCGCTCGTTCCCGTCCGATTCGAGACCGAGCGGCTCCTTCTCCGCCGTCGACGTGAGAACCGGCAGATTCATCTGGCGCCAGAGAATGTCGACGCCGATGGGCGGCGGCGCGCTCGTGACCGGCTCCGACATCGTCTACACCGTCGACCAGCTCGGCTACCTCTACGCCTTCGACGCCGCCACCGGCAGAGAGCTGTGGAAGGGCAACCTCGGCCTCGCCGGCGCCGCCGCGCCGGTGCTCTACACGATCGACGGCGTCGACTACATCGGTGCCGCGGTCGGCGGCTCGGGCCTGACCTCGTCGAACGACTTCGGCCCGATCGGCGCGCGCTTCTACGCGCTCAAGCTCGACGGCAGAGAGATCATCCCGCCGAGAGCGCCGAGAAACCCCAGCACGGACTAGTGGCGTCCGCGGCGGCAGCGGTGCGGGCCGCGGTCGCCGCGCTCGTGCTCGCCGCCGCGCTCGCGCTTGCGGGCTGCGGCGGCGGAGGCGGCGACGACGCGACCCCGCCGCCCGGCCCGCCCGCCGACGTCGGCTGGCCGCGCTTCGGCAACGACGACGACCAGTCGCGCTTCTCGCCGCTGGCGGCCGTCGACCGCGACAGCGTCGACCGGCTCGGGCTCGCCTGGTCGTGGGCGCCCGAGGAGATGGCGTTGTGGGAGAGCTTCCCCGTCGTCGCCGGGCGGACGCTGTACGTCACGACGAACACCTCGCAGGTGATCGCGTTCAACGCCGCGACCGGCGCCCGCCGCTGGACCTACACGCCGCAAGTCGACTTCTTCGCCGGCGGTGCCGTCGGGCAGCAGCCGACCAACCGCGGCGTCGCCGTCGAGGACGGCCGCGTCTACCTCGTCACCTACGACGCGAGACTGGTCGCGCTCGACGCGGCGACCGGCCGCGAGCTGTGGAGCACGCGCGTCGCCGACCCGCGCAGCGGCACGACCGGCAGCTCGCCGCCGACCTTCTGGCAGGGCCGCCTGATCGTCGGCAGCAGCGGCAGCGACGCGCGCGGGTCACGCGGCTTCGTCGCCGCCTTCGACGCCGACGAGGGCGAGCAGCTGTGGCGCTTCTGGACGGTCGCGGAGGGCCGCGGCGGCGGCCGCGTCTGGATGCCGCCGACGGTCGACGCGCGCAGTGGGATCGTCTACGCCGGCACCGGCAACCCGAGCCCGGCGCTGAGCGAGCGACCGCGCCGCGGCTGTGAGAGATGGGTCAGCGGGATGGTCGCGCTCGACGCCCGCGACGGCACGCTGAAGTGGGGCGCGAACGAGGTTTGCGGCGACGTCTGGGACTACGACGGCGGGCAGCCGCCGCTGCTGTACGAGACGCGCGTCGACGGCCGCGACGTGCGCGCCGTCGGCCATGCCAACAAGTCCGGCACGTACTGGATCCGCGACGCCGAGAGCGGGCGCCGGCTGGCGCCGCCGCGGGCGCTGATCGCGCAGACGACGCCGCGCCCGCGGCCGAGCAGACGCGGGACGACGATCTGCCCCGGTGCGCTCGGCGGCGTCGCGTACGGGCCGGCGGCGCACGACCCGCGCTCGCGCACGATCTTCCAGGGCGCGGTGCGGATGTGCATGACCTACCGCACCGGCGACCGCGAGCTGGGCGGTGCGCCGGTGCTGCTCGGCGGCGGCAGCGCGCGCAGCGTTCCGGGCAGGAGAGCGCGCGGCACGCTCGTCGCGCTCGACGACGGCAACGGCCGCGTGCGGTGGCGCCGGACGCTGCCGGCGCCGCTCGCCGGAGGGGTGCTGGCGACCGCCGGCGGGCTCGTCTTCAGCGGCCTCGACGACGGCTGGCTGTACGCCTTCGACGCGGGCACGGGGGAGACCGCCTGGCGCGGGCGCGTGGGGCTGCCGTTCGGCAGCGCGCCGCTGACCTACCGCGTCGGCGGGATCCAATACGTCGCGATCGTCGCGGGCGGATCGACGGTCACCCAACAGACCGGGACGCGTCCTGGCGCGCGTCTGCTGGTGCTGCGTCTCGGCGGCCGACCGCTGCCCGCGAGATGAGACGAGACGCGCGATTCGGGTGCAAACGACCGTGTGCTAGGTTCGGCCGCGTGTCCCGCCGTACCTCGCTCGCCTCGTTCGCGGGCATCTGCCTCGCCGCCGTGACAACGACGGCCCTTGTCACCTCCGCCCACGCCACGACCGGTGTCGGCACCGGCCTGCCGCAGCCGAGAGTCGACGTCGCCAAGGCCGACGGCGAGCAGTTCGTCGGCCGCTACTCGATCGGTGAGATCGACCGCCGCGCGAAGGTCACCAGCGGCCAGCTGATGATCGACTACACCGACACGGAGAAGCCCTTCCTGATCGGCAGCCTCGCGATCTACGGCTTCGACAGAGACGGTCGTCAGCAGACCTCCGCCGCGATCACCTACCCGTTCAGCTTCGCCGACGACGTGCTGACCGGCAGAGTGATCAGCCAGGGCACCTACAGACAGATCGGATCGATCAGACTGCCGGTGCCGAGAAGCACTGAGGAGCTGTCCGGGACGCTCGGCTGGCGCGGCGGCACCTACCAGGTCGTCTTCGACCGGCTGCCGGTGAGCGATCTTGCGACAGCGCTGCCGCAGGCGAAGCAGATCGACGCCGTGCCGCTGCGACTGAAGAACAGAGGCCTCGGCGCAAGAGACTCCGCCTTCTACGGCCGCTGGGAGCTGGTCCCGAGCAGAGATGACGTCGGCAAAGCGTCATCGCTCTACGCGCCGCTCGTGCGCGCGGCGACGGCGGTCAGCGACGACGAGCTCGTGCCCGACAGCGGCCACCTGCAGCTGTTCGAGGTCGAGTCGAGATTCGACCCGCCCGCCCCCGGCGGCATGATGACGCTGCACGCCCCCGGCTCGACGCGCGCCGAGTTCCTGACCGACTTCAGATGGGAAGGGCCGTGGCGCACCGCGATCGTGCGCGGCGGCAGCGACGGCGGCCCGGTGGTCGGCAGATTCACCGGTCGCGTCAGCGGCGACACGCTCGTCGGCACGCTCAGAAACGGTGACCTCAGCATCGAGCTGACGTTCACCAGACCGAAGCAGAGATGACCTGATGGGCCTGACGATGACGTTGAAGGGATCCCGCTCGGCGCTGCTCGCCTGCGTCGCGCTCGCCGGAGGCGTCGCCGTCGCCGGCTGCGGCGGGGGCGACGATGACGGGGGCGGCGAGGAGCTGTCGCGCGCGGCGCTCGTGCGGCAGGCCAACGCGGCCTGCAGAAGGGCCGCCGCCGGCATCGCGAGAATTCCCGTCGCCGCCTCGATCGACGAGCTCGGCTCCTACGCCGAGCGCGTCCACACGATCGGGACGAGGCTGTACGACGAGGTGTCGCAGCTGACCCCGTCGCAGCCCGATCGTCAGGCCTTCGAGCGTTACCTGCGCGCGCTCTCGACGTCGAACGCGCAGCTCTCGGCGCTCAGCAGAGCGGCCGACGCGGGCGACCGCGCGGCCGTCGGCGCCGCCGCCGGCAGAGTCGCCCGTGCCGAGGTCGGCACCTACGCGGCGGTCGCCGGCTTCGACGTCTGCTCCGAAGCGTCGCCGACCCCGACCTCCTAGAGCGCGGCCTCGTGTCCTCCGCGTCGCCGCCGCCTGCCTCGCTCGTGCGACGCGCTGGTGCCGCGGACGCTGAGGCGATCGGCCGCCTGCTGCACGACTTCAACGCCGAGTACGAGATGGCGACGGCGTCACCCGCCGCGATCGCCGAGCGGATCCGTTCGCTGCTGGCGGAGGAGCCGCGCTTCACGGTGCTGCTGGCCGGTGGGCGCGGCGGTGCGGGGTCGGCGGACGACGAGCCAGACGCTGACGGCGCGGGCGCGCGCGAGCCGGTTGGCTTCGCCGTCCTGCGCTTCCGCGCGGCGCTCGCCTCTGCGGGTCTTGAGTGCTACCTGGCCGAGTTGTACGTCGTCCCGGCAGCGCGCGGTCGTGGCCTCGGCCGCGCCTTGATGGAGACGGCGATCGCGCTGGCGCGCGCGGAAGGCGCCGACTGGATCGACCTCGGCACCAGCGAAGACGACCACGCCGCCCGCGCGCTCTACGAGAGCCTCGGCTTCGTCAATCGCGAAGGCGGCCCCGACGGCCCCGTGTCGTACGTCTACGAGCTGGAGTTGTAGACGCTCAGGTCGCCCGTGCCAGCAGGTGCTGGGCGTCGGCGAGGGCGGCGAGCTGGGTGAAGGGGTCGCCGTCGGCGGGGAGGTGGACGTAGCCGACGCCGTGGGCGCGGCAGCGGGCGGCAACCATCGCGGCGTGGGACTCGACCACTTCCGCGTGGGCGGCGAGCGTCGCGGGGGTGAGGCCGAGCGAGAGCGTCGCGCCCGTCTCGCGGTCGAGCAGCTCGACGGGGCCGGTCGCAGGAGACTCGGGTACGGGCTCCGTCACGTGCAGCAGCGTCGCGGCGCGCACGCTGTGGAGGGCGGCGAGGGCGGCGTCGAGCGCGGGCTCCTCGACGAGCGCGTCGGTCAGCAGGGCGGCGATCTCGGCGCCGGCCGCGAGCGGCCGGCGGGCGTGGATCCCCGCCGCCAGTTCGGTGCTGCGGCCGCGCGGAAGGTGCTCCAGCTGACGCAGCAGCAGCGGCACGTGCTGCTCACCGCTCAGCGGCTCGCCGCCCATGCCCTCGCCGTCGGCCAGCACCGTCAGCTGCACCGTTCCGCCGCGCAGCAGCGCGACCGCGCCGAGCAGCGCCGCGAAACGCTCGGCGTGGCGGCGGGCCGGTGCACCGGCATCGCCCATCGAGCGGCTGCCGTCGAGCAGCAGCGACAGGCCCAGCTCGCGCTCCTCCGGCGATGTCCGCACGAACGGCTGATGCAGCCGCGCGTAGACGTTCCAGTCGATCCGGCGCAGGTCGTCGCCGGGCGCGTACGGGCGGTAGTCGGCGAACTCCAATCCCCGCCCGCCGCTGGCCGCGCCGGTCGCCGCGTCGCCGAGCAGGCCGCGCACGATCGCGTCGAGGTCGCGCAGGCGCAGCCGTTGGAGCTGGCGGAGGGTGGCGCCGTCCAACAGGGGCGGGCTCACCGCGCCGTCGCCACCCGCTCCAGCGCGTCTTCCACGATCGCCTCGGCCGTCACGCCCTCGCGCTCGGCCTCGAACGACAGCACCAGTCGGTGGCGCAGGGCCGGCAGCCCCACCGCGCGGACGTCTTCGAACGCCAGATTCGCGCGGCCGGCCAGCAGCGCGGTCACCCTGCCGGCGAGCGTCAGCGCCTGCGCGCCACGCGGGCTCGGGCCCAGCTCGACCCAGCGCCGCGCCAGCTCGGTCGCGTCCTCGCGCGCGGGCTGCAGCGCCAGCACCAGCCGGCTCGCGTAGCCGATCACGTGCGCCGCTGCCGGCACCGAGCGCGCGAGCGCGATCATCTCGCGCAGCGTCTCCGCGTCGGCGACCTGCGGCGCGGGCGGAAACACGCCGCCGGTCGTGCGCGTCACCGTCTCGGTCAGCTCGGCCTCGTCGGGGAAGTCGAAGCCGAGCTTCAGCAGGAAGCGGTCGAGCTCGGCCTCCGGCAGCGGGTACGTCCCGCGCATCTCGACCGGGTTCTGCGTCGCCAGCACCGTGAACGGCTGCGGCAGCGCGTGCGTGACGTTGCCGATCGTCACCCTCCGCTCCTGCATCGCCTCCAGCAGCGCGCTCTGGGTCCGCGGCGCCGCGCGGTTGATCTCGTCGGCGACGACGAGGTTGGCGAACAGCGGTCCCGGCTGGAAGCGCAGCTCGGCCCCGGCGCCGTCCTGCGACAGCACCATCGTCCCGGTGATGTCGGCCGGCATCAGGTCGGGCGTGAACTGCACGCGGCGGTGTTCCAGCGCCAGCCCCTCGGCGAAGGCGCGCGCCATCGTCGTCTTGCCGAGCCCGGGCACGCCCTCCAGCAGCGCGTGGCCGCCGGTCAGCAGGCACAGCAGCACGCCGCGGACGGCGTCGCGCTGGCCGACGATCGTGCCGCCGACGGCGCCTTCGATCTCCTGCGCGATCTGTTGGAAGCGGTCAGGCGAGAGCACGGCCGGCACCATATCCTGCCGTGCGGTGATCTACGGTCCCGACCTCGCGCACGTCCACGACAGCGCCTTCGACGGCTTCGTGCGCAGCGCGGCGCCCCACCTGCTGCGGCGCCTGCGGGCGGCCGGGATCGAGCGCGGGCTGGTCGTCGACCTCGGCTGCGGCGGCGGGATCCTCGCCGCCGAGCTGCTCGCCGCCGGCTACGACGTGCTCGGCGTCGACGTGTCGGAGGACGCGCTCGCGATCGCGCGCGAGCGGGCCCCGGGCGCGCGCTTCGTGCAGGGCTCGATCGCCGACGTCGAGCTGCCGCTGTGCGCCGCCGTCACCGCGATCGGCGAGGTCGTCAACTACGACGCGCC
The DNA here is from genome assembly GCF_033542075.1 of Conexibacter stalactiti. Classification (NCBI taxonomy): domain Bacteria; kingdom Bacillati; phylum Actinomycetota; class Thermoleophilia; order Solirubrobacterales; family Conexibacteraceae; genus Conexibacter; species Conexibacter stalactiti. The sequence continues at coordinate 16,906 of NZ_JAWSTH010000088.1, read as the reverse complement.
GGCAAGTCTCGGGCCGCTGTTCGCGCGCGTGCGCGCCGCGCTGCGGCTCGACGGCCTCTTCGCCTTCGACGCCGCCGCGCCCGGCCGCGAGCCCGACGGCCGCCGCGAGTTCACGCTCGACGGCGACGGCTGGAGACTCGACGTCGAGGTCGCCGAGGACCGCTTCGCGCGCAGGCTGACGCGCTGGATCAGCGTCGAGCGCGGCGGCTGGGTCAGCGAGGAGACGCACACGCTGCGGCTCTTCCCCGCGCATGAGGTCGTCGCCGAGCTGTCCGGCGCCGGCTTCCTGCCGCGCGTGCTGCGCGGCGGCTACGGCGACGGCAACGAGCTGCCGGTCGGGGTCAACGCGTTCGTGGCGAGCGCGGGATAGGAACGGCGCGGCGCGCCCGCGCTCATCAGTGCCGGTCGCCACGCGCGCATCAGCGCTCGGCGCCCGCCAGCCGCCGCTCCAGCGGCCCCGGCAGCCGCCCGTCGGTCGACAGCCACGAGCCCAGCAGGATCAGCAGCAGCCCCAGCAGCGCCCCGGCCCCCGGCTGCTCGTCGAGCAGCGCGACGCCGAGCGCGAGCGCGATCACCGGGTTGACGTAGGTGATGATCACCGAGCGGCTCGGCCCGGCCGTTCGCACCAGCTCCGCGAAGGCGACGAACGCCGCCGCGGTGCAGACGATCCCCAGCACGACGATCGCGACGATCGCGCCGGTCGGCGGGACCTCGGTCGGCGGGTCGAGCGCCGCCAGCGGGGTCAGCACGACCGCCGCCATCGCGAGGCTGACGCCCATCGTCGCGCGGCCGTCGAGCCCGCCGAGACCGCGCGAGATGATCAGCGGCCCGCAGGCGTAGCCGGTCGCGGCGACCACGAGCGCGGCGATCCCCAGCAGCTCGCCGGAGCTGCCGGAGACGTCGATCCCCACGAGCGCGGCGACGCCACCGAAGCCGAGCAGCATCCCCACCAGCCGCCGCCCGCCGAGCCGCTCGCCGGGCGCGAAGCGCAGCGCCAGCAGCGAGGCGATCAGCGGCACGGTCGCGATCGCGATCGCCGCCGTCGATGAGGCGACGTGCGTCTCGCCGAAGCCGATCAGCGGGAACGGGATCGAGATCTCGATCACGGCGTAGGCGAGCAGCCAGCGGCCGCGGCCGCGCAGCGCCCCGAGCGCTCTCGCATGCCACGCCAGCGGCAGCAGCACGCAGGCCGCCAGCAGCACCCGCGCCCACGCGACGAAGCCGGGCGGGACGCCGTCGTCGACGGCGACCTTGATGAAGAGGTACGGGATCCCCCAGAGGATCGACATCGTGGCGAAGGCCGCCCACGCGCGAGGACTCATGCGATCGAGGGTATGCAACTGTGCAGGCATGGCGCAGATCGGTCTCGGACTCGCCGCCATCGGGCGGCCGGCTTACATCAACCTTGGACGTGACGAGGACCTCGGAGCGGACCGATCGGTCGAGACGTTGCGGGCGGAGGCGGAGACGCTGCTCGACGCGGCGCTCGCGGCCGGCGTCGGCTGGGTCGACACCGCCCGCTCCTACGGGCGGGCCGAGGAGTTCCTCGCCGGCTGGCTCGACAGCCGCCAGCTCGCACCCGGCGCGTTGACGATCTCATCGAAGTGGGGCTACGCGTACACGGGCGAGTGGCGGATGGACGCCGAGGTGCACGAGCGCAAGCAGCTCGACGCCGCGCAGCTGCGCAGACAGCTGGCGCAGACGCGCGCGCTGCTCGGCGACCGCCTCAGCCTCTACGCGATCCACTCGGCGACGATCGAGAGCGGCGTGCTCGAGGACGGCGAGGTGCTCGACCAGCTCGCCGAGCTGAGAGCGAGCGGCGTCGCCGTCGGTCTCTCCACGACCGGTCCCAGCCAGGCGGCGACGATCGACCGCGCCGTCGAGCTGGGACGCTTCGACGCCGTGCAGGCGACCTGGAACCTGCACGAGCGCAGCGCGGGGGAGGCGCTGGCGCGGGCGCAGGCGGCCGGCCTGACCGTGCTCGTGAAGGAGGGCGTCGCCAACGGCCGCCTGACCGCGCACGCCGCGCCGCCGGAGCTGACCGCGGTCGCCGAGGAGCTCGACACGACCCCGGACGCCGTCGCGCTCGCCGCGATCCTCGCGCGGCCGTGGGTCGACGTCGTGCTCAGCGGCGCGGTCTCGCCGGCGATGCTGCGCTCCAATCTGATGGCGGGCAAGATCGCCTGGAGCGACGAGCTGGAGGCGCGGCTGGCGCCGCTGGCGCGCGCGCCGGAGACGTACTGGCGCGAGCGCGCCGCGCTGCCCTGGGGGTGATCCGCGGCGGCCGGCCGCCGGCGCGGCGGCGGAGAACCGGCTTGTCGGTGGGACCGGATCCTGGAATCTTTGCGGCCCATGGGACTGTTCAGCCGCAAGGATGCCGAGGGAAGACCTCACCGGCTGCCCGGCTATGCCGCGCTCGCGCGCGAGGACATGGCCGACGCGCGTCGCCGCAGACCGGACGCCGACCTGAGCGGCTACGCCGCCGCGCGCGGGCTCGACGCGCTCGGCAGCCAGAACGCCGCCGGCTACTTCGCGGTCCTGCCGCTCGACGCGCAGCTGCAGTTCAACGTCATGCGCGGCGTGCTGCCCGGCGGCCGCGACGGCTGCATCTACCACTGGCTGCGCGCATGGCCGGTCGACGGCAAGGGCGACGCCGTCGGGACCTTCTACGGCAAGCTGTGGGCGCCGCCGCTGCCGAAGGGCTGGTGGAAGCCGAGCCGCCACGACATCCCCTACATCGGCTGGATGTTCAACCCGACCGGCGAGGCCGAGTACGAGAGCGCGATCGGCGTCCCCTGCACCGTCGCCGCGACGCTCCTGCCGGAGGCGTCGCTGATCCCCGACTTCGTGATCGACAACAGAGCCCGGCCGCTGCTCGGCGGCAACCGCATCAAGCTGAAGGAACGCGGGATCAGCGGCTTCGAGCTGGTCCACGACGGCGCGCCGCCGCCCGATGCCGTGATCGAGCGGCTGCTGGCGCCCGGCTCGGTCTGGCGCCAGCTGCTCGCCAGCGGCGGCCGCAACGCGCTCTACGAGCTGTACGTCTCGCGCGGGACGGTCGCGATCCGCCGCAACGGCTACGTCACGGACGAGGGCGCGCTCGACGGGATGGCGAGATCGGTCTGCGCCGCCGCCGAGGCGCTGCGCGAGGCGGTGCTGGCGGAGGCCGACCCGCGCCCGTTCGACAGCGAGCTGCCCGCCGTCGACTGGCCGCCGAGCGGCGTCAGCGTCAGCGGCCGCTTCCCGCCGAGCCCGTGGCTGGAGGCGCTGCACGGCTGCGCGGCCGAGCTGTCGATGACGCTCGAGGAGCCGGCCGCTTACCACCGCGCCTTCCCGTCGGTGGCGGTGCCGGGGCGCGCCTTCGCCGTCCTGCGCGGGACGCTGCCCGGGACGGCGGTTCCGGCGCGGATCGCCTTCCACCACGAGCGGCCGCTGAACGACAACCAGGGCCGCACGGCGCTGCTGTTGGAGGCGGCGCCGGGGACTGAGGAGACGCCGCCGTGGGGCGTGCGCGTCGACGAGCCGCGGCTTGGCTACTCCGTCCGCGACGGGATCGTCGCGCTGTGGATCCTGCGCAGCTCCGGCCGCAACGGCGACCTCGGCGACCTCAGCGGCTTTCTCACGACCGCCTTCGGCTACGCGATCGAGCGGGGGCTGGTCGAGACCTGATCGGCCGCGTCGACCGCCGGCCGGTGACGCAGCAGCAGCACGGCGACGATCGCCGCCAGCGCGAGCACGAGCGCGGCGACCGCGAAGGCCGAGGCGACCGCGCTGGTGACGGCGTCGAGCAGCGGCGAGATCAGCTCCATCACCTTCTCCGGCAGACCGCGATCGGTCTCGCCGGAGGACTGGATCCCGTTCATCGCGTGCTCGATCTGCTGCACGTCTCTCGGCGGGAAGCCGTAGCGGTGCTCGAACAGCTCGCCGATCCGGTGGCTCTGGCCGTGCGCGACGATCGTGCCCATCACGGCGACGCCGAGCGTCGCGCCGACCTGGCGGATCGTCTGCAGCACCGCTGAGGCCTGCGCGCGCAGCTCCGGGGCGACCGCGTTCATCGCGTCGGTGTTGGCCGGCGTCATCATCACGCCGAGCCCGATCCCCATCACGACGTAGCCCGGGATCAGCCAGGTGTAGTCGCGGTGGTGCAGGACCGTCGCGACCCAGACGAGCGCCAGCGCCCCCAGCGCGCAGCCGACCGTGACCGGCCCGCGCGGGCCGATGCGGTCGTAGAGGCCGCCGGCGCGCGGCGCGATCAGCAGCACCGGCAGCGTCAGCGGCAGCAGCGACAGGCCGGCTTCGATCGCGGTGAAGCCGAGCACGTCCTGGACCCAGACGGCGCCGAGCACGGCGATCCCCGTCATCGCGAACTGGACCGATGCGAGCACGATCCCGTCAGCGGTGAAATTGGCGCTGCGGAACAGCCGCAGCTCGACGAGCGGCTCGCGCTGGCGCAGCTCCCACACGATCGTCAGCGGCAGCAGCACCGCGCCGGTGACCAGCAGCGCGATCGTCGCGGGCGAGTCCCAGCCCCAGGCGCGCGACTGCATCAGCCCGAGCACGAGGCAGGTGAGGCTCAGCACGATCAGCGGCACGCCGCCCCAGTCGACGCGGCCGGGACGCGGCGGAGTGTCGGGCAGCGACACGTGCGCCAGTGCCAGCAGCGCGGCGCCGACCGGCAGGTTGACGAAGAAGACGGCGCGCCAGGAGACGAGGTCGGTCAGCAGGCCGCCGATCAGCGGGCCGAGCGCGAGGAAGACCATCGAGACGCCGGCGTAGATCCCCATCGCGCGGCCGCGCTCCTCGGCGCCGAAGGCGTTGGCGACGAGCGCGCCGGTCGCGGGCGTCAGCAGCGCGGCGCCGAGCCCCTGCACCGCGCGGGCGGCGATGATCTGCGCCTCGGAGTCGGCGAAGCCGCAGACGGCCGAGGCGAGCACGAAGATCGCGGCGCCGACCTTGAACGCGCGCGCGTTCCCGATCAGGTCGCCGATGCGGCCGCCGAGCGCGACGAACGCGGCGAGCGTGAGCAGGTACGCGTTGACGACCCACTGCAGCCCGACGGTCGTGACGCCGAGGTCGGCCTGGATCGTCGGCAGCGCGACGGCGACGACGGTCTGGTCGATCAGGATCATCGACAGCGACGCCGTCATCGTCGCGAGCACCCACCAGCGGCGGTTGTCCTCGGTCGGGCGGATGCTCATCCGGAATCCTGTCGGCGCGCGCGGCGCCCGCCTTGAGCGACGGTGCCGTCGTCAGACGTCGGCGCGGCGCACCGCCGCGATCCCGAGAGCGAGGTAGACGAGCGAGATCCCGACCATCACGCCGGCGCCCGCCGGGAAGGTGTAGGCATGCGTCGGGGCCGGCTCCAGCAGCGCGTCGCTGGCGGCGTCGAGGCCATAGTCGCGCCACACCTGGAAGCGCGCCGCGAGCAGCCCCTCGACGACGAAGTTGACCGCGATCAGCAGCGTGATCGCGCCGCCGACGTGGCGCGTGACGCCGCCGAAGGCGGTGCCGGCGATGGCGCTGACGGCGGCCAGGACGAGCACGCCGCAGATCGCCTTCGCGGTCTCGCCGCCGCTCCACGCCCAGCCACCGCCATCGGCGGAGATCCAGACGGCGGTGACGCCGAGCGTCAACGCGCAGCAGAGTGCGGCCATCGCGACCCCGACGATCGCGGCCGCCAGCGCCTTCGCGACGATCACGCGCTCGCGTCGCGGCTCCAGCATGAAGGCGACGGTGATCGTACGGTGCTCGAACTCGCGCGCGCAGGCGACGGCGGCGAGCGCGCCGGCGACCAGCGCCGGCACCGCCGAGAGGTTGACCATGTCCTGGACCGTCGTCGCCGGGTCGCTGACCTGCGTCAGCGCGACGATCGCGATCGGCAGCGGCAACAGCGTCCCGGCCGCGAACAGCAGCCACGCGCTGCGGACGGTGCGCAGCTTCTCCAGCTCGACGAGCACGAGCGTCATCACGGCCGGCCTGCCTCCGCGGCGTCGCGCGGCTGCGCCTCCGCGGTCAGCGCCAGGTAGCGCTCCTCGAGCCCGTCCTCGTCCTCGACGAGGCGGTGGATGGCGATCTGCGCCAGCAGCGCGATCTCGCCGATCGTGCGCGCGTCGCCGCCGCCGACGACCAGCTCGTCGCCCTCGTCGGCGACGATCGTCAGCCCGCGCGCTCTCAGCCGCGCACCGAGCACGCGCGCGTTCGCGCAGCGCACCCGCACGAGCCGCTCGCGGACCGCGCGCAGCTCGCCGATCGGACCGTCCGCGACCAGCCGCCCGTGCGCGATCACGACGACGTCGTCGGCGAACCGCTCCATCTCCGCCAGCAGATGGCTGGAGACGAGCACCGTCTTGCCCTCCTCGGCCAGCTCGCGCAGCAGCTGCCGCAGCCAGTGCATGCCGGCCGGGTCGAGGCCGTTGGCCGGCTCGTCGGCGATCAGCAGCGGCGCGTCGGACAGCAGCGCCCGCGCCAGCGCCAGCCGCTGGCGCATGCCGAGGCTCAGCGTGCCGATGCGGGCGCGCGCCGCCGGCGCGAGGCCGACGCGGTCCAGCAGCTCCGGCGCCCGGTCCGGGCAGACGCCGGCCGCGAAGGCCTGCAGCGACAGCTCGTCGAGCACGCGCCGGCCGGGATGGAAGGCGCCGCCGTCGAGCACGCCGCTGGCGACCGCTCCGGGGCGGGCGTGGTCGAGCAGCTCTCTGCCGTCGATCAGCACCCGTCCCGCGGTCGGCTGCACCAGCCCGAGGATCATCTTGATCGTCTGCGTCTTGCCGGCGCCGTTGGGTCCGAGGAAGCCGGTGACGCGCCCGGCGGTCGCCGAGAAGCTGAGGTCGTCGACGACGGCCTCGCCGCGATAGCGCTTCGTGAGTCCTTCGACAGCGAGCATCGGCGGGCGCGATTCTACGGCGGCGAGGGGCCGGCCACCGTACGGGTGACCGGCCCTTTTGCACGCCGCCCCTGTCGTGCGGTTCAGCGTCTCTTCGGCGCCGTCAGCCACACCTTCACCGTCGCGCGCCGCGTTCTGCCGTCGCTGCCGCGCGTCGTCAGCGTCACGGTGACGCGCTGTCTGCGCTGCGTCACCAGCGCCCGGTACGCCGCTCTGCCGAGCGTCACCTTCACCGCGGTGAGGCGGTTCGGCGCGATCGCGAAGCCGTGTGCGCCGAGCTTCGCTCTGCCGCGCGTCAGCTGCAGCGTGCCGCGGCAGAGCTTGCCGGCGGAGACGTCGCAGCGGACCTTCACCGCGACGACGCGCTTGGCGTTGACGCGCAGCGCCGCTCTCGCGATCACGGGCGGGCGAGGTCTCGCCGCCGTCGGCGGTCTCGGCTGCGGCGCGGGCGGCTTCGGCTGCTCGCCGGGCGGCGTCACCGGCGGTCTCGGCTGCGGCCCCGGCTGCGGCGGCGCGAGCCGGTCGCTGCGGAAGACGTAGCTGCCGGAGGCGACCGCGTAGACGGCGGCGCCGGCCTCGTGGCGCAGGAAGCTGACGCCGGTCTGGTCGTCGACGTGCGCGCTGGCGGCGTCGCCGGCCGGGAGGTGGACCTCCGCGGTCGTGTTGCCGGGCACCTCGACGCGCAGCTCGACCCCCTCGCCCGCGCGCTGCCAGGCGGAGGAGACGCGGCCGTGCGGCGTGTCGACCCAGGCGCTGGCGCGGTCGAGACCGGCCGGCACGAGCGGCTTCACGAGCGTCTTCGCGTAGCCGGGCGCCGCGGGACGGATGCCGGCGAGGTGGGTCGTCAGCCAGTCGTCAACGGTGCCGAGGAAGGCGTGGTCGAGCGAGCGCGCCTGCCCTTCCCAGGTCTCCAGGAAGGTGTCGTTGCCGAGGCCGTCGAGCATCCAGCCCCAGCTCGGATACGTCGTCTGCGAGGCGAGCGCGTTCGCCAGCTCGCCGTGGCCGTTGTCGGTCAGCAGCGGCAGCAGCAGTTTCGTGCCGGTCGCGCCGGTGTGGAGGTGGGTGCCGCGCGCGTCGCGGATGTCGCGCACGAGGTTGTCGAGCACGCGCTGCCGCTGGTCGGCCGGGACGATCCCGAGCGTCAGCGGCATGATGTTCGACGTCTGTCGGTAGCCGCCCTGCGCGCCCGGCGTGCGGTAGATCCCGGCCTCCGTGTCGAGGAACTCGGCGTTGAAGCGGTCGGCGATCCGAGCCGCGAAGGCGTCGGCGTCGGCCGCGTCCTGCGTGCGGCCGAGCGCCCGCGCGATCTGGCCGAACGTTCTCGCCATCTCGACCACCGAGGCGGTCGCCGACAGCCGCCAGCCCTCCGGCGGGACGAAGCCGCCGAGGCCGTCCGGCGGGACCCAGTCGCCGAAGGAGAACGACTCCCAGATGCCGTTCGTCGTGTCGATTCTCGACTCGACCGCGTCGAGCAGCCGCCGCATCGGCAGGTAGTGGCGGCGCAGCGTCTCGACGTCGCCCTCGTACTGGTAGAGGTCCCAGCTGACGAGCATGTAGGCGTTCGACCACAGCGGGTCGATCCCGATCTGCGTGTCGAACGACGGCAGCGCCGGCACGACGACGCCGACGCTGCCGTCGGGATGCTGCGCGTCGGCGAAGTCGTCGATCCACTTCGCGAAGGCCTTCGCGGTGTCGAAGTTGCGCAGCGCCGCGTCGGAGAAGAGATGGCCGTCGGCCGTCCAGCCGGCCTTGTCGAAGGTCGGCGTGTCGGTCGGGATCCCGTGCAGGTTGTTGAGCAGCGTCCGCCGCATCACCGTGTGGAAGCGGTTGTAGAGGTCGCTGGAGCTGTCGAAGCCGCCGTTGTCCGCGACGTCCTGGTGGACGACGCGCGCCTCGACGCTGATCGGCTGCGCGCCGGTCACCTCGACGTAGCGGAAGCCCTGATAGGAGAAGCGCGGCTCCCACGTCTCCGTGCCGCTTCCCTTCAGCACGTAGCTGTTGACCTGCGCCAGCTGCGGCTCGCCGTGGATGTTGCCGCGGCCCGCGACGGTGCCGTCGGCGTTCAGTCTCTCGCCGTGCAGCAGCCTGACCGTAGTGCCGGCGGCGCCCTTGACGCGGATCCGCGTCCAGCCGGCCGTCATCGTGCCGAAGTCGTAGACCTGCACGCCCGCTCTCGGGCTCGTGACGGCGACCGGGTCGAGCGTCTCGATCACGCGGCTCGGCTCCTGCGCCTGCGCCTTCAGCGTCGCGCTGGTGGCGTTCGCCGCCGTCACGACGGTCGCCGTGTCCCAGCCGGAGTCGTCGAAGCCGGGCTCGCTCCAGCCGGCCTGCTGCTCGCGCGCGTCGTAGCTCTCGCCGAGGTTGACGTCGTCGGCGACCGTCGCGCTGTCGCTGACCGTCCACGAGCCGTCGGAGACGACGCGCGACGTGCTGCCGTCGATGTGCTCGACGTCGAGCTGCAGCAGCAGCCGCTGCTCGCCGTTCCACGGCGCGGCCCACCATGAGAAGGCGGCGCCGGTCGCGCCCTTGTCGGGATACGCGAGGTAGCCGCGGCCGAGCGTCACGCCGAGCGCGTTGTCGCCGTTCTGCAGCGCCTTCGTGACGTCGAAGGTCTCGTAGAGCGCGGTGTCGTCGAACGCGGTCCAAGCGGGGTCGAGGACGTGGTCGCCGACCTTCGCGCCGTTCAGCTCGACCTCGTTGTAGCCGAGGCCGGAGATCCGCAGACGGGCCCGTCTGACCGGCGCGCCGAGGCTGAACTGCTTGCGGAACTGAGGCGCCGGCGTGATCGCCGGGAACGGCTGCGGGGAGGTCTCGCCGCGACCGATCCACTCGCCCTTCCAGTCGGCCTGGTCGATGAAGCCGGTCTCGAAGCGGCTCGTCGCGCTCCAGGCGCCGGGCGCGCCGTCCTGATCCCAGGTGCGGACGCGCCAGACGTACTGCTCGTCGGAGCGCAGCGCCGCGCCGCGGTAGGGGACCTCGATCGATCTCGTCGACACGACGCGGCCGCTGTCCCAGGCGTCCGGCTCGCCGGCGGCGAGCGCCTCGGCGCTGGTCGCGACCTCGATCTCGTAGGCGCTCTGCGCGAGGCCGCGCTGCTCGGCGGCGAGCCGCCAGGCGAAGCGTGGCTGCTCGACGTCGACGTCGAGCGGGCGGACGGCCTGCTCGACCGTCAGGTCGGTCGGGGTGGCGGCATGCGCCGTTGGGGTGGCGGCGATGCCGATTGCGCTCGTGGCGGCGGCGAGGGCGGCAAGCCGCCTCGCATCGATGAGCTGCATGGTGATCTCTCCTCCTGCTGATCGAACGCGGTCGCTTGTGAGCGATTCGCTGTCGAAAAGCTAGGAGCGCGGAGGGGGTCTGCGCATCGGGCTGGAGGGTGAACTTCGGCTCAGCCCTCAGGAGGAGGCGCGCGGCCTCGCGAGCCCGACCTCATACGCGAGCACGACCGCCTGCACGCGATCGCGCAGGCCGAGCTTGCGCAGCACCGAGGAGACGTGCGTCTTGACCGTCGCCTCCGTCAGCACGAGCCGCTGCGCCAGCTCCGCGTTCGAGAGCCCCTGCGCGACCAGCCGCAGCACGTCCAGCTCGCGCTCGGTCAGCTCACCGAGGTCCGGCAGGCGCTGCTCGTCGGCGCCCGCCGGCAGCACCGCGGCGAAGCGGTCGAGCAGCCGGCGCGTGACCGTCGGCGCCAGCAGCGCGTCGCCCTGCGCGACGACGTGGACCGCCTCGACCAGCTGCGCCGGTCTCACGTCCTTCAGCATGAAGCCGCTGGCGCCGGCGCGCAGCGCGGCGAAGACGTACTCGTCGAGGTCGAAGGTCGTCAGGATCACGACCCGCGCGCCCGGCACCTCGGCGAGGATCCGCGTCGTCGCGGCGATCCCGTCGAGCTGCGGCATGCGGACGTCCATCAGCACGACGTCGGGCCGCAGCCGCTGCGCCAGCGCGACCGCTTCAGCGCCGTCGGCCGCCTCGCCGACCACGTCGATGCCGGGCTTGGACTCGAGGATCAGCCGGAAGCCGCCGCGCACGAGCGCCTGGTCGTCGGCGAGCAGGACGCGGGTGGGAGCTGCGTCGCGGCGCGGCGAGAGCGCGGCGTGCGGCGGGTGAGCGGCCGGCTCGCTCACGACGCTGCTCCCAGCGGCAGGCGCGCGTGGACGCGGTAGCCGCCGTGCGGGCCGGGGCCGGCCTCCAGCGTGCCGCCGAGCAGCGCCGCGCGCTCGCGCATGCCGCTCGTGCCGAGGCCGTGGCCGTCGCCGCCGGCCGCCGCCGGGTGGCCGCCGCCATCGTCGCGCACGTCCAGTTCGAGCGCATCGGGGCCGTAGCGCAGCGCGACCTCCGCGCGTCTGGCGCGGGCGTGGCGGAGGGTGTTGGTCAACGCCTCCTGCACGATCCGGTAGGCGGAGAGGTCAACGCCAGCCGGGACCGGGCCGGCCGCCGCGCCCTCGCGCGTGACGGTCACCTCCAGGCCGGTCGCGCGCACGCGCGCTGCCAGCTCCTCGACATGGGCGAGGCTCGGCTGCGGGTGGAGCGGGGAGGGGGCGTCGGGCACGTCGGTGCGGATCCCGCCGACGAGGCGCCGCAGCTCGGTCAGCGTCTCGCGCGCCGTCGCCTCGATCGCTTGCAGCGACTCGCGGGCGCGCTCGGGGCGGTCGTCGAAGATCTCGCCGGCCGCGCTCGCCTGCACGACGATCACCGCCACGCTGTGCGCGACGACGTCGTGCAGCTCGCGCGCGATCCGCGCCTGCTCCTGCGCGACGGCGCGACGCTCCTGCTCGCGCTGCCGGGCGGCGCGGTTGCGGCGCAGGTCGCCGTAGACGTGGATGCCGACGGCGCAGGCGACGAGGAAGAGGACCTGATCGACGCCCGCGAGGCCGGTCGCGTCATCGGCCAGCGGCGTGCGCACGAGCGTCGCGACCGCCAGCCCCAGCAGCGCCGCGAGGCCCCACCACGACCGCTGCGGCGGCAGGTGCGCGGCGAGCGACCCGACCGCGACGTAGGCGGCGAACGGCATCACCACCGGCGGGCACAGCAGCTGCAGCGCGAGCGCTCCGAGCAGCACCAGCGCCGCCGTCTGCTCGCGGTGCGCGTGACGGCGCCACAGCAGCGCCGACTGTCCGCCGGCGACCAGCGCCGCGGTCCAGGTGGACCACGCCGGCAGCTCGTCGGCATGGTCGAAGACGACGATCAGCAGGCCGAGCGCGGTGGCGGCCGCGATCGTCGCTTCGGTGAGCAGGTGGCGGAGGCGGGGCGACACTGGCCGATCCTCTCGCATCGACGCGGGGCGCGCCTCCTCCGCGAGGATGAGCCGGGGCGGCGGGTCAGTCGTGGGGATGAGGGTGGCGAGAAGCGCCGATGCGCCGGTTAGGGTTCGCCAGCGATGCCGAGAGCCCATCCGATCCCCGCGCTCCACATCCACTACGCCCACGGCCTGCTGGTCGTGCTTGAGCGCGACGGCCCGGCCACCGCAGAGGAGCTGGTCGAGCACTACCCCGAGAGTGAGCTGTTCAAGGGGACGCGGGACCATAGAGCTCCGGTCGCACGCGTCAGACAGCTGCTGGCGTACGCGGCTGAGCTGGACCTGGTAGAGCGAGACCGCGACGGCCGCTACGAGATCTCGGATGGCGGCGCGGCCTACGTCAGCGAGATGGACTTCGCCGATCCGTTCCGCATGACGCCCGCTCAGAGCGACCGTCTCGCGCGGCTGCTGTGGGAGCACGTCGGCGAGGACGGCGTCGCCTTCGGCGCCGCGCTCGCGCTCGATCAGCTGGCAGCCGATCCGAACCGCTCGCCGGAAGCGCTGGGCGCCGCGATCGGGGAGGGAGGTGGGCTGCTCGGCCGCTGGCGCAGCCGGAGAACGTTCGAAGAGCAGGGGCGGCGCTACCGAGCGCTGCTCGAGGACGCGGCGCTGATCGATGCCGATGGGCGTCTGGCGCCAGAGGGGCATGACCTGCTCACGGTCGCGCCGGTCGGCGCCCCGCCAACCGCGGGGGAGCACCCGTCGATCCCCCGCAGGGAAATCAACGCGCTTCCGCTCGACCTCGTCTTCAAGTGGTCGCCGAGAATCCGGCGCGACACGATCGAGCTGCATCGAGACGTCGCGTTGCAGCGCGGTGCCGTGTGGTGGGGCCGCTTCCGGCACCCCGGTTCGCCGCTGTCGTCAGGCGTCGAGGCGCAGCTCAGAGACCAGCTCACACGCGGTGTGCCCACGACGGCCTATCTGCGGGGCAGCGACGGTGCTGGGGACTGGAAGGCGCGACTGCTCGACTTCTCCTCGAACGGCGCGGCTGTCGATCCGCGTCTCGTCCCGCGGTACTACGAAGAGGTCGACGAGACGCCAACGCTGTGGGTGAAGCTGACCGACTTCGCCGAGCTGTCCGAGGGCGACCTGCTGCGTTCGCTCGTGAAGGCGTCGGACGGCAGCCCGGTCACGCCCGGCGGGCTCGGCAACCAGACCAACCCGCTCTACGTCAAGACGCGGCCGGAGGCATCCCTGCCGGCACCGCCGCGCCTGGCGACCAATCCCGTCGTGCTGGCGGAACTCGAGCCGGATCCCGAGCCCGAACCGGCGCTGCCGCCGCTCAGACCGGTGCCGCTCTCGCTCGACGTGTTCGAGGCGGAGGTCGCCCGCGACGGGTTGATCGTCGACCGCAGCCTGCTCGCGCAGTTGCTGGCCCACGTCGAGAGCGGCAAGCATGTGATCCTGACCGGTCCGCCCGGCACCGCCAAGACGACGCTTGCGCAGGCGTTGGCTCGAGCCGCGGCGCGCGCGGAGTGGTGTCGCGACCATGTCGTCACCACCGCGACAGCTGACTGGACGACCTACGAGACGATCGGCGGCTTGCACGAGATCCCGGAGGGCGGACTCGACTTCCAGGACGGTCACTTCCTGGAGGCGATTCGCAGCGACTCGTGGCTCGTGATCGACGAGCTCAATCGCTCGCAGTTCGACCGCGCGTTCGGCGCGCTCTTCACGGTCCTCTCTGGTCACCCCGTCGTGCTGCCTCATCGTCGCCGGGGTCGAGGCCGGATCGCACTCGTGCCGGAGCGAAGCATGCATCCCGTTCCTGCCGGCTGCGACCTGATCGCGATCCCCGAGAAATGGCGGATCGTCGCGACGATGAACGTCTTCGACAAAGCGCTGTTGTTCCAGATGTCGTTTGCGCTGATGCGCCGGTTCGCATTCGTCGAGGTGCCCGCACCAGCCGCGTCCGTCTTCAGCAAGCTGATCACGGACGCCGCCGACGGCAACGACGAAGCTGCCGCGGCCGCCGAGCGGCTCTACACCACGATTTCTCCGCTGAAGCAGCTCGGACCGTCCGTCTACCTCGACCTCACGCGCTTTCTGCGGTCTCGGCTGGAGAGCGGGGAGCAGTACGCGACCGCAGGTGAGCTGATGCTCGAAGCCTTCTACAGCTACCTGCTTCCGCAGTTTGAGGGGATCGACCAAGAAGACGGCAATCGACTGTGCGCCGCGCTTCTCACGATCGTCGCGGAAGATCGGCGGGCCTACGTCGAGCAGACGCTTTCCGCCGTGCTCGGCATCGTATTCGGCGGCGGTGCCACCGAGCCCGAGGAGCAGTTCGACGACGAAGTCGCGTGAAGCAGCTCACCTGGAACCGCGAGGTCGCCGTCGAGCGCATCAGAACCCAAGTCTGGCGCTACCTGACCGCCGCGTGCAGACAACAGGACGAGTATGTGCTCGCCGCTGCCGATCTCCTGCAGATGAGAGCGCACGACGTCCGTCGCCTGGCGCAGGTGCAGTTCTCCGTGAGCCCGGCCGTCGGTCGACTGCTCGACGAGATGCCGCGCCTTGTGCGTCAGCTCGCGACCACGACGATCGACGACCATGAGGTGACGTCGGGTCGCCTGCGCGGGCCAGTGCAGTGGGGCGAGACGCATGCGCTGCGGCGCGCGACCGGCATACGCCGGACCTACGTCACGGCGCCGGCGCAGCGTGCCTACGACACGCCGGAGAACCGCTTGCTCGCGTTCGTGCTGCACGCGATCGTCGAGCAGGGGCACCGCACCGGTTGGCATGCGGCCAGAAGCGGAGAGTCCGGCCTGCGCGTGGCGGCTCGTGTCGGACAGGCCGGTCGCTGGCTGCAGCAGGCAGAGCTGGCGGACCTGCCGCGCGAGCCGCCGACCGCAAAGGCGGTTGCGCTCGTTCGCAGAGGGCGCAACCGCCGCAAATATGAACTGGTTCTGGCGGCTTACGACCTCCATCGCAGATACGTTCAGCAGCTCGATCGCCAAGCCGTGCGGGAAGCGGTCGAGCGTCACGCGCTGCTGGCGAGCAGTGACGCCGTGCTGCTGGAGTTGCGGTGCGCCTTTGACGTCGCGTCGGCGCTGAGAAGGGCCGGCTGGGATGCGGCGCCGGCCGGGCTGATCAGAACCCCGCTCCTGTTCAGCGGCACACGCCGCCGCGAGCAGCTCGACGTGCACTATCAGTCGGTTCCGAGACTGCTGAGAGAGCACTCCCACTACCGCGACGTTCAGCGGCTCCACGGGCTCCGGGCCGGCGTCCTGCGCCCTGATCTGGTGCTCGAGCATCGGACGGGCGACGGCGTACGCTGGGTGCTGATCGAGGTCAAGAGCGGAAGAGGCGCGCCATCCGGCTTGGCCCGTTCGACCGCACGTGACCTGATGATGTATCGGCACGCCTTTGAGCGGGCGCTCGCACCTCAAGCCGGCGTCTACGGGATCGGATACGCCTGGGGTGCGGAGCTGACGCCGCGAGTCTCCGACGGCCTCGTGCTCTGCACGCCGGACACGCTGCCGGCCGCACTCGTCGCGGCCGGGGTGGGCTGACAGCGGGGAGCGGCACGCTCAGCCCGCCGGCGCAGCGGCGGACTGCTCGACGTGCGAGCCGTCGCGGCCCTTGACGACGAGCAGCTGCGCCGGGACGCGCTGGCGCAGCTCGGCGACGTGGGAGACGATCCCGACGGCGCGGCCGCCCTCGCGCAGCGCGTCGAGCACGTCGAGCACCTCGTCGAGGGTGCGCTCGTCGAGCGAGCCGAAGCCCTCGTCGATGAACAGCGTCTCCAGGCGGCTGCCGCCGGCGTCCGCGGCGACGACGTCGGCGAGGCCGAGCGCGAGCGCGAGGCTGGCGAGGAAGGTCTCACCGCCGGAGAGCGTCGAAGGGGAGCGCTCCTGGCCCGTCCAGCCATCGACGATCTTCAGGTCGAGTCCGCCGCGACGGCGCCCGCGCGCGCCGTCGTCGGCGTGGATCAGCGCGTAGCGGCCGTTCGACATCCGCTCCAGCCGCGCGGTCGCGGCTGCCGCGACCTCCTCCAGCCGCGCCGCCAGCACGTATGCCGACAGACGCATTCTAAGCCTGTTGGCGGCCGAGCCGCCGTCGGCGAGCGCCGCCAGCTCGCGCACGACCCGCTCGCGCTCGGCGACCGGCGCCAGCGCGGTGAGGGCGCTGTCGAGTGCGCCGGAGAGGCTGGTGACCTCGGCTAGACGGCGCTGCTCGACGGTGTTGCGGCCCTGGCTCGCCTCGTCCTGCTGAGCGGCGCGCGCGGCGGCGTCGCGCAGCGCCGGCAGGTCCGGTGCCGGCTGCGCGGCGGCCGCCTTGAGCGCTTCGTCCTGGACCAGCGCCGACCGTCTCGCGATCCCCTCGTCGAAGTCGCGCAGCCGCTGCTCCAGCTCCGCGAGCTGAGCGGCGTCGCGGACAGCGGCGGCGGCCTCCTCTCTGCTGCCGAAGCCGGCGGCGGTCGCGGCCGTTGCTGCCGCGGTCGCGGCCTCCTCCGCCGCGGCGGAGGTGCGGGTGGCCTGCTCGGTGGCGGCGGCCGCCTGCTCACAGGCGTCGGCCTGCTCGCGCAGGCCTGCGACGCGCGCGGCGATCGTCGGTGCGTCGCCGCGCGCGGCGGCGACCCGCTCCCGCTCGGTGTTCAGCGCGGCGGAGCGCTCGGCGTGGGCGGCGCGGGCCGTCGCCGCGGCCTGCTCGGCGTCGCGCCGCTCCTGTTCGTGGCCGGCGACGGCGGTCGCGAGCGCGCTCAGCTCGCGCTCGGCGCCCGCGAGCCCGTC
>NZ_JAWSTH010000087.1:0-26385 GCF_033542075.1 Conexibacter stalactiti | reverse complement strand
CGTCCCGCGGCGACGGCGATCGCCACGACCAGCGCCGAGATGGCGAGCCATGGCCGCCCGCTCCCGCTCAGCCGCCCGCTCAGCCGCGGCCGCCCGCGCGCGCTCCTCCGCCGCCACCGCCCGCGCGCGCTCCCCCACGGCGTGTACGGCAGCGAGCAGCGGCGCCAGCTCTCGCTGGGCGCGCGAGCGGGCGACGGCGATGTCGCCCGTCTCCTCGTAGGTGATGCTCGCAAGCTTGTGGAACCGCTTCTCGATGCGCTTGGCGAAGCGCTCGTAGCGGTCGTCGTCGTCGCCTTCCAGCCCGAAGCTCTCGCGGTCGCCCCACACGTCCAGGTACAGCTTCGCGCGCGTGTCGCCGCTGTACGTTTCCTCGTTGCGCTGGCTCCAGTGCCCCCACAGCGACCCGATGTAGTCGAAGGTCGCGCCCTGCATCGGGAACGGGTGACCGGCATAGGCGAGGCGCAGCGCCGCGACGCGGTCGCCGTCCTTCTTCTTGGCGTGCTTCCTGCGCAGCTCGCGCAGGTCGACCACCTCCTCGCGGCTGTCGCCGTCGGGTGTCTCGAACTCGACCCACACCCGCTCTGAGGCGGCGTCGACGCGCGTCACGAGGCCCATCGTCCCGTTCTCGATCCGCTCAGGCCCAAGCGCGTCCTCGGTCTCACCAGGAGGCTCGTACGCGGCCTCGCGCAGCATCACGACCTCGCCCGCGTGGATGCGATAGCCGCGGTCGACCGCGGCGACGGAGTCGCCCCCGATCTCGTTCGCCCGCAGTCGCAGCGCCTGCGCCAGCTCGTTGACCGCGTCGACGTCCTCGTTGGAGCCGTGCACGATCAGGACCGCGTCCTGCACCTCGATGCCGTGGTCGTAGCGTCGCTGCTCCCACCGCTCGACCAGCGCGACCATCGCCTCCTCGCGCGTGTCCATCAGCTCGATCGCGCCGTGCTCGCGCAGCAGCCCGATCGCTTCCTGCGGAAACCCCGCGTGGAGCGCCTCCTGGTACTTGACCAGCCACGGATGGGTCTTGCTCTTGTCCTTCGGATCGCGGTGGCGGCGCACCTCGGTCAGCTCCGCAGTCGGGATCCGCTCGTCGGCGATCATCACGTCGAGCATCCCGGGCAGCTCGATCGCGCCGATCTGCCCGACGTCGCCGACGCCGAGCACGCGCAGGTCATTGTCGTCGTCGTCCACCAGGCCCGCCACGAACCCCCAGTCGGTCAGTCCGTTCTTGCTCGCCTCGTCGGTCAGGATCAACGTCCGCTGATCGAGCGCGATCCGCCGCTTCTTGACGCGGTAGCGCAGCTGCTCGATCGTCAGCGCCGACGCCGCGATCTGGTGACCGAGCCGCTGGGTCGTCGCACCGTCCAACGCACACGCGATCACCTCCCAGCCCTCGTACATGTGCGCATGCGCCACCGCCTCCAGCACCGGTCCCTTGCCCGTGCCGGCCAAGCCGGTGAGGATCGTCCAGTCCGCGCCGCTCGTCAGCTTCCTCACCGCGGCGAGCTGCTCGTCGTCGAGCGTGTGCCCCTTCAGGCTCGCCTCCGCGACCGCGATCCCGTGCGCCACCGCCTCCTCCGACAGCCGCGGCCGCCCGCTCTGAGCTGCCGCCACGGCGACGTCGCGGACGAACAGCTCCTTCTCGCGGATGTCGCGGGTCGTGACCCGCCAGCCCTCCAGCGAGATCAGGTCGCCCTTCGCCAGCATGCTCGCGAGCACGCCTTCGACCTCAGCGACCGACAGCCCGGCCGCGTCGTGCTCGAACGCGATCGAGCGCAGCTCCCCCATCGAGGCGGTCGGCCCGATCTCCCACATGCGCGCCAGCAGCGTCTCGCGCAGCTGCACGCGCAACGCGTCCCCGTCGTGCTCGGCCAGCAGGTCCGAGCGCAGCCCCGCGATCGTCTCGTGGTCGACCCCGAAGGCCTCACCCATCGCGCGATACGCGGCCCAGATCTCCTCCTCGGGCAGCACCTCCTTGTCAGCCGCGGTCGCCGCCGCCGCGCGCGAGGCCTGCAGCCCGCTCAGCTTCCCGCCCTCGCGCGCCTCCCACGCGGCCACCTGGGCGGCAACGTCGCGGCTGCGCCCGGACATCAGCTCGCAGAGGTCCAGGTCGATCCCCTCGATCTCGAAGTAGCGGCCGTTCTTGCCCGTGCGCACGACGATCCGGAAGCCCAGCCGCTCGAGCTCCTGCGCCAGCACCGCGCGCCCGACCGCGCCCGCCTCCCGCATCGCGAAGTCCTTGAAGAGCGCGGCGGCGGCCGGCGTGCGCAGCCGCGACTCGCCGGCCGCCATCACGCCGAGGAGCTCCGTGTGCACGTGCAGCTGCGGCGCCGGCACGTCCTCGCCCTTGGCGGTGCGCGCGAAGCGGTGCAGCGCCGCCGCGGCCGCGAACGCCTCCGCCGTCGACGCATTGCTGACCACCCGCCGGGTGCTCGTCACGTGCTCGACCGCGGCGTTGGCCGCGGTCACCATCGCCTGCTCCAGGTCCGCTCTCAGCACCGGATCGGCCAGCGCCCACGCGACCGACACCGACTTCGGCGCCGAGAAGGTCAGGTCGAAGCTGTTGACGACCGGCTCCTTGATCCGCTCGCCGTTCTCATCGACGAGCGGGTTGCCGTCCGCGTCGGTCGCCCGCCGCGTCCCCGGTCTGCGCACCTGCTCCCCGGTGACGACGTGCTGGCCCCGCAGCGCGGCCGCCAGATCCTCGGCGCTGACGTGCGTGCCACGCACGAGCCCAAGTCGGTCGAGCGCGGCCTGGTCGCCCAACCAGACCGTCTTGGCGGGCTGGCCGTTCTCCGTCGTGGCGTACTCGGCCGCCGCCATCGCCCCGCGGCGGTCGCCGGGCTTGGCCTGCAGCTTGCGGATCGTCAGCACGCCCCTTCGATTGAGCGAGGCCCGAGGAGCGCCCCCTCAAGTGCATCTAGTCTGGGACAAACCCACCCAACGCCACCCGCACCACCCCCAAACCACACGCAACACCCCAACCGTTGGCCGGATAGGGACACGCCGCATATGTCATCTGGCGCATCCGGGAGTTGCGCCCTAGCCTAGGCAGACCGGCATCCGACGACGGGAGACGTGAGATGCCCCACTTGTTGAAGCTGCACGAAGAAGCGCAGCAGCCGCCGCACTACCACCGCGTGCCGTTCGAACTGGGCGCACCGAACGCCGCGCGTGTCTGGTCCGCGTTGATCGGTCCCAAGGACACGTTCCAGCACGACCGGGACACCGCCGAGATGCTGCGCGCGACGTACCCCGATCTGCGACAGCTCGCGCTGACCCATCGCTTCCTCCACGACAGCCTCGTCTACAACACGGCCGACGCGGTGACGTCCTTCGTAGACCTCGGCGCGGGCCTGCCACCGAACCCCAGCCGCAGTCAACGGCTCGTGGACCGGACGACCGAGGAGAGCGCCGGACGCTACGCCGCAGGCGGATCCATCCGGGTCGTGACGGTAGATCACGACGAGGTCGCCGCGCTCTACAACGCCGCCTTGCGCTCGGGCACTGTCGCCCTGCACGCCGACGTACGCGACACCCACACCGTCCTCACCACGTGTGACGAGCACCTGGGCGACGAGCCGCGCGCCTACGTCATGACCGCGCTCGCCGAACTGCTCACCGCCGACGACCTCGGCGCGCTGGTGAGCGACCTCGTCCAGGGTTCGCCACCCGGCTCGCTCCTGGCCACCTCGCACACCGACGACACACCCGAAACCGCCGCTCTGGCGGCTGCCTGGAAGGACGCCGTGCCCGGCTCCGAGATGTTCCCGCGCACGTCCGACCGGCTCGCAGCGCTCCTCGACGCGAGCGGCGTCAAGGAGTCCCGCACTTACAAGCCCCAGCCGATGCTTCCCGGGAAGCTGCGACGCGGCCCCGTCTACGCGACGATCGCGACGCTCTAGCCGCACCGCCCCGAGGGAGACGGGGCTTTCCGATCCGGTGGCGCACAGGCACCGCTCACCACCGCCCCATGAAGGGACCCCATGGACCGGCTCCAGCCCCGCGTGATCGTGTCCGACGCTGACATGACCCTCGTCCAGCGCGGCGACGAGATCCACCCGCTGACGCGCCAGGCGCTTGCGCTGCTCAGCGCGGACGGCATCCCCTGCGTCCTCGCCACCGGCCGCCCGATCCCCTCCGCGCTCCGCCTCGGCCGCGCGATCAACGCCGCGTACGTCGTCGCGCTGGGCGGCGCGGTCGTCGTCGCGACCGGCACGGGCGAGGTCGTGTGGGCGGCCGACCCCTACGCCACGTCGTGGGTGCCCGACGTCTGGGACGCGGCGATCCAGCACGGTACCCGTATCCAGGCCCACACGCTCACCGGCTGGCACAGCACCATCACGGACGCCAAGACGGCGGCGTACGCCGCACGTCACGACCTCCCCCCGGCCGCCGACGGCCCGCCGACCGCGCCCATCATGCTCGCGGAATTCGTCGGCGACTACGCCCAGCTCGGAGCCGAGCGGGAGATGCCGCCCGCCTCCCGCGATGCGCACAACGTCTACGTGGACATCTCGGCCGGTCACGAGGGCAAGGCGGGCGGCGTCGCGCACGCGCTCGCGCTCCTCGACCGGACCTGGGCGGGTGCCCTCGCGGTGGGCGACGGCGGCAACGACCTGACGATGTTCTACAAGGCGGCCAGCTCGATCGTGGTCGGGCCGGACCCGGACCCGCTCCTGTTGGAGGCCGCCTCCCACCACGTCACCCTCACACCCGATGACGGCGCGGTCGGGGCCGCGCTGCTGCACCTCGTCTACGGCGATTCCGATCACGGCGCGCACGTCCGGGCGCTGTCGTGAACCTCGCCGACGAACCGCACGGGGGCAGTCTCAACACCGTCGTCTATGACGGTGACCTGGTCGTCAAGTCGTACGACGGCATCCTCACCCGAGGTCACGAGAAGCTCCACCGGGAGTACGTGTACCTGCGCTCGCTGCCGCTGAACGCTGCGCGTCACTTCGCCACGCTGCACACGTTCGCGGAGGAGTTTGACCCGCACGTGACCACGCTCACGCTCAAGCGCCACGCGGCCCCCTCGGTCGCAAAGGCGCTGCTGGACGGACTTCTAGATCCCGAGCGAACCGGGCGGATCGTGGACCATGCCGCGCGGCTGCTGCTGGAGCAGGTCTATCCGATCGCGTCCGAGCCCTGCGACGCGCAGGCGGTCTACGACCGCTATCACGCGGCCCGGCTGGGCGCGATCGACGACCTCGCCAGCAAGCCCGGCCTCGCTCCGCTCGTCACCGCCCGCTCGATCACCGTCAACGGGCGTCGATGCCCCAGCATGGACGAGATCAAAGCCTGGCTCAACGACCACGCGCGGGGGTTCTTCACCGACCGTCGGACGTTGGTCAGAGCCCATCTCGACCCTCAGCTAGACAACGTCCTCGCGACCACGACCGGCCGCCTGGACGTGATCTTCATCGACCCCAGAGGCGACCAGCTCGGGCCGCCGCATTACGACTGGGCCAAGATGGTCAAAAGCTGCCGCGCCAGCTATCACCAGATCCACTACGCGCGGTTCTCGCTCGACATGACCGAGGCGGGCGGCGGAGCCGCTGTCACGCTCAAGGTCGCGCCCGACATCGACGGACACCTGCGCGCCGCGCTCACTCACCTGATCGGCCTGGCACCCCGATTCGCCTTCGCCGAAGGTGCATCGCTCGACCACTTCATCGGGTCGGCGATGGTCGCCGAGCTGGTGCACGTCCTGTCCTTCTGCTTCTACCACGCCAACAGACCTGAGGGCATCAACAACACGCGCGTCCTGGCCTTTCTCGCCATCGCCGCGTTGCTCGCGCGCCGTCTCATGTCCGGCTCCGCCGACCTCCCGTCATTGTTCCAACCACTCATCCCGGAGGCATAGTTGCCCGTTCTGTTCTGCGCCGTCCCGCCCGGCCTGCGAGACCATGAGGCCGACCTAGCGCGCCGCGCCACTGACGCCGTGTCCGCCGTGTCCGGCGTACCGCCGGAGAAGATCCAGGTCTTCTTCTCGACCGGCAGCCGTCTGACCGTCAAGGTCCACATGGTCGCGGACCTCGCCGACGTGTCCTCGCTCACCGACCAGGTGACGGCGGCCCTGTCACACGCGCGGTTCCTGCTCGTCGAGGTCGAGACCTACGCGCCCGACCGCACAGCCAGGGGCGGCGTCCTGCGCCAGCCCCGGAAGGACTCCCGATGACGCTCGCCGTCTTCGACGGAACGCCGGTCGGCAGCACCAGGGATCACGCGACATGGCCCGACTTCAGCGACGCTGAGCTGATCTACGCGGGCAGGGAGGCCGGGCGCGGGCCCTTCGGGGCCAACGGGCCGGTGATCCGCGAGGCCGAAGAGGCGTTCGCGCAGCACTTCGGCGTCGCACACGCCGTGCTCGGCCCCAACGCCACGCTGATGCTCGAAGCCGCGCAGCGCGTGCTGGGCGTCGGCGTCGGTGACGAAGTCGTCCAGACCCCGTACACCTTCCCGGCCACCGCGCACAGCACCCAGGGAGCCGGGGGCGTCCCGGTCTTCGGCGACATCCGGGCCGACACGCTGTCGCTGGACCCCGACACGATCGAGATCACCGACCGCACCCGCGCGATCATGCCCGTCTCGATGCACGGCGTCATCCCGCCCGACCTCGACGCCTACCGCATGATCGCCGTGAAACACAACCTGCCGATCATCTACGACAACGCCCAGGCCGCCGGAGCGACCTTCGGCGAGGCCAACGCGGGCAACATCGGCGATGTCGCGGTCATCAGCCTCAACCACAAGAAGATCCTCTGCGCCGACCAAGGCGCGATCCTGCTGACCGGGAACAAGGCCATCGCCGACGCGGTCCGGCAGTACATCCAGTACGGGATGGAGCGCCTGACCAGCGCGGTCGAGATCCCCAGCTACTGGATGCCCACCACCGGCACCAACCTGGCCGCCACGAACCACCAGGCGGCGCTCGCCTCGGCCCGCCTCTACGGACTCAAGGAGGACGGCCGGAACCGGCGCGGGCTCCAGGACCACGTCAAGGCCGCGCAACGCAACATGGAGACGCTCAACCAGATCATCAGTGGCCTGCCCGGCCTGGTGCTGCCCGATCTCCCCGAAGGCAGCTCGCCCGCGTGGCAGCGCCCGCGTTTCACGCTCGACCCCGAAGCGCTCGGCTGGGAGCGCTCCCCGCGCGAACTGCGCGACCGCATCGGCGCGGCACTGCGCGCCGAGGGCCTGCCCATCCGAAGCTGGCAGGAATGGCCCGCGCAGGGAAACGCGGCGTTCCGGCGACAGGTCCCCTACGTCCAGTCGTCCCGTCGCCCCGCCACGCGTCCCGCGCCCTACGACCCTGTCAGCTCCCCCGTCACGGTCCAGGTCCTCGAATCCGGCCTCATCATGGCCGACCACCCGTGGGCCTGGTGGGCGCAGCCCGAGCGGATCATCACGGACCACTACGGCCGCGCCTTCCACAAGGTCTGGGAGCACATGGAGGACGTCATGAACCGCGACTTCGAGACGCCGCGTCCCCGACCCTGGCCCAACCTCACTGGCCTTCCCCACTACGCCCGAGCGGGAGCGTGACGGCATGCGCGTATCGGCCGAGTCGATCGAGCGTCAGCGCGGCGGCATCCGCGACGTGATCGCGCTGCTCGGCAGCGCCGCGCCCGGCTCGCGGGTACAGGTCATCGGCGACGTCCGCGCGTCGGTCGTCCCCGCCGCGCCCGACAGCGCACAGGTCAACATGGTGACCTACCTGCACCCTGGCGGGGTCGGCCCCAAGCTGAACGCGCTGCGCGCGGCGTACGAGGGGAGCGGCGTCCGCAGGTGGGCGGTCTGGGTGCCGGACACCGACAAGGAGACCGCGCGCATGCTGACCTCCAGCGACTACCTCCGGACGGCCACGCTGCCCGCGATGATGCTGCGCCTGGCCAGCCTCGGACGCAGGCCGCCCCGAGCGCTCGACGTGGACGACCGGGGCCACGTCGAGACGATCGGGTGGATCAATGAGGCGGCCCTCGGGCACGAGCCGGGCACGATCGCGGGCGCGTTCCGCGACGAGCCCGACGCGCGCACCGGACGGCGCACCTACTACCGCGCGTGGCATGACGGGAGCGCGGCGGGCGCTCTCTGCACCATCCGGCACCGATGGTCCAACAACGGCGACGACTGCGGGCTCTCGTGGCTGGGCGTCGCCCCCGTGGCGCGGCGAAAGGGAGTCGCGACCGCCCTGCTGACGACGGCGCTGCACGACGCCCGCGAACGCGGGTGCATCACCGCGACGCTGCAAGCGTCTGAGCAGGGTGAGCCGCTCTACCGAGCGCTCGGCTTCACCACGGTCGGAGAGTTCGGCGTCTACGAGACGACGGCCTGACCACCCAGACGGCCCCCGGCGTGCGCGCCACGCTGGGGGCCTCGCCCCGGCGGGTCCCCGGCCGTGCGGGGCAGCCCCCAGTGTCTCCCGGCGCTGGGGGCGCTCTCATCTCAAAGCGTTGGGACATCCCCCTCGGGGGATGTCCCAACCCACATCGCAGCAGCTGCATCACCACCACGCCACGACGACCCGCCGGGGCGCAGGGGGGGCGGGGGCGGGCGGCGGCGGGCCGCTGCCGCCGGGCAGCGTCCCCCCGCCGCCCGCCCCCGCCCCACCACCGGATTTCCAGCGCACCCCGTGACCGGCTTCGCCACCTCGACGGCTTGCCGTCCGTCTGGTCTGTAGATCAGAGAGAGAAGAACGGCGTCCGCTTGCCGACGCGGAAGAGGCAGCTCTTCAGCTCGGTGTACTCCTCGAGCCCGGCACGGCCCATCTCACGGCCGTAGCCGGAGCCCTTGACGCCGCCGAACGGGAGCTGCGGACCGCCGTCGATGGTCGTGTTGACCCACACCAAGCCGGAGCGGAGCGCACGCGTCAACCGCAGCGCGGTGTCGACGTCTCTCGTCCAGACGGAGTTGCCGAGGCCATAGCTCGTGTCGTTGGCGAGCGCGATCGCCTCGTCGGCGTCGGAGAAGCGGGTGACGGCCAGCACCGGCCCGAAGATCTCCTCGCGGAAGATCCGCATCTCCGGCGTGACGCCGTCGAAGATCGTCGGTGCGACGAAGACGCCGTCCGCGTGCTCGCCGCTGTCGAGGCGACGTCCGCCGGTCAACAGCCTGGCACCGTCGCGCGTGGCCGCGGCGACGTGGTCGAGCACCTTCTGCGCGTGCTGCTCGTGCACCAGCGCTCCGATGTCGGCCCGCTCGTCGAAGGGACCCCCGACGCGCAGTCGCTCGGCCCGCCGCGCCAGCCGCTCGACGAAGGCGTCCGCGATCGACTCCTGCACCAGCAGTCGTGTGCCGGCGACGCAGCACTCGCCCGTGTTGAAGAAGACCGCGAACAGCGCGCCGTCGATCGCGTCGTCGAGGTCGGCGTCGGCGAACACGACGGTCGCGCCCTTGCCGCCGAGCTCGAGCGCCACCCGCTTCGTCGTCGCGGCGGCGGCGGCCGCGATCCGCTGGCCGGTGAGCGTCGACCCGGTGAACGAGACGAAGTCGACCGCGGGGCTCTCGGCGATCTGCTGCCCGACCGGCTGTCCGTAGCCGGTCACGACGTTCAGCGCGCCCGTGGGAACGCCCGCCTCAGCGCCGAGCCGGGCCAGCTCCAGCGAGCTGCCGGAGGTGAACTCCGACGGCTTGGCGACGACGGTGCAGCCGGCCGCGAGCGCGTAGGGGACCTTCTGCCCGAACGTCAGCGCCGGGAAGTTCCACGGCATGATCAGGCCCGCGACGCCGACCGGCTCGCGCAGCACCATTCCGAGATAGCTCTCGCCCATGTTCGCGTACGCGTCTCCGCGCAGCTCCTGCGCCAGGCCGGCCGCGTATTCGAAATGGCCGGCGGTCACCTCCAGGTCGCCGCGAGCGAGCCTGATCGGCTTGCCGACCTCCTCGGCGTCGATGCGGGCGAGCTGCTCGGATCGCTCGCGGATCGCGACGGCCCAGTCGAGCAGCACACGCGCGCGCTCGTTCCCCGACAAGCGCGGCCACGGGCCTTCGTCGAAGGCGCCGCGAGCTGCCGCGATCGCGGCGCGCGCGTCGTCGGCGCTGCCGTCGGCGAACTGCGCGACGAGTCCGCCGGTGCCGGGGCTGCGCCGCTCGATCAGCGCGCCCGCCAACCGCTCCTCTCCGCCGATCCAGTGTCCGTAGGTGCGTGCTGCGGCCGTCGTCGTCATCGTGCCTCGTGCTCTCTCATCTCTCGTTCGGTTGCCGGCCGCTAGAGCAGGCCGGCTTGCTTCATCGCCGCGCGCAGTGCCGCCCGTTCGGCGTCGTCGAGACCCAGCAGCGGCGGCCGGACCGCGACCTCGTCGATCACGCCGAGCAGCTTGAGCCCTTCCTTGATGCGCGCCCGCGAGTTGCGGACGGGCAGGCCGAACAGCACCTCGGCCAGCGGTTGCATGCGTTCGCGGTTGAGCCGCTGCGCCTCTGCGTAGCGCCCCTCGCGATCGGCGTCGAACACCTCGCGCGTGAGCCCGGCGGCGAGTCCCGCGTACCCGAGCAGCGCGCCGTCGGCGCCGAGCACGAACGACTCGTGCATGAAGTTGTCGCAGCCCGACAGCAGCGCCACATCAGGCGCGGCCGCTCGCAGCGCGTCGCGGCTGGCGACGTAGGTGGCCGCGTCGAACGACGCCTCCTTGAGCGCGCACAGCGGCGCGACGCCGGCCAGGCGGGCGATCGCGTCCGGCGCGAGCACGATGCCGCCAAGCGATGGGGTGAGGTTGAAGCCGATCAGCGGCAACCCCACCTCGCCGACCGCGTCGAAGTACCGCACGACCAGCTCCGGCGGCAACGGGCTCCCGTTGAAGGCGGGGATGCCGAACATCAGCAGCCCATCCGCACCGGCATCGCGCAGCGCCGTCGCCAGCTCGACCGCCTGCTCCGTGTAGGCCGCGATCAGGCCGGAGACGACCGTGACCTCGTCGCCGACCTCCTCCTTGACCGCGGCGACGACGGCCACCCGCTCCTCCAGCGAGAGGTGCGCTCCCTCGCCCGTGTCCGCATTGACGGTCACGCCGATCACGCCCTGGTCCGCGAGCCAGCCGGCGTACCGTCGCAACGCGACGAGGTCGGGCGCGAACCCTGCCGTCATCGGCAGCGCCATCGACGCGTTGACCCCCACCCAGCGGTCGATGTCGCGCACGACCCCCCGCTCCGCCCCGCGAATCTGATTCAACAACAGGACCACCCCCCATCGACGACGATGATCTGGCCGGTGACGTAGTCCGACGCCGGCGCAGCAAGGAACACGAATGCGCCCTCCATGTCGGAGGGCAGGCCGAAGCGCCCGGACGGGATCCGCTCCAGCAGGCGCCGGCGACGGTCGCCGTCGGCGGTGAGCCAGTCGGCCGTCATCCGCGTCTCCACGTAACCGGGGGCGATCGCGTTGACGCAGATGCCGTGCTGGCCGAGGTCGACGGCCATGCTCTGCGTGTACTGGCGCACCGCCCCCTTCGTCGCGGCATAGGCGGCGCGGCGCTCCAGGCCGAGCACCGAGCCGAGCGAGCCGACGTTGATGATCTTGCCTCCGCCACGAGCGATCAGCTGGGGCAGCAGCGCCTGCGTCACCGCGTAGAGGCCGCGCACGTTGACCTCCCACAAGCGGTCGAGATCCTCGATCCGCGCCTCGGTCGCGAGCGCGCGATGGACGATCCCGGCCGCGTTGACGACCACGTCGACGCCGCCCAGCGCGGCGACGGTCTCGACCAGCGCGCGAACGTCGTCGTCGCTGCGGACGTCGAGCCGCAGCGGATGTGCCCCGCGGCCTCCGCGCGCGATCTCCCGCGCCGTCTCCTCCAGCTCCGCCTCCAGCACGTCGGCGAGCACCAGCTCAGCACCGTGACGCGCGAACGCCTCAGCCGCCGCACGCCCGATCCCGCGCGCGGCGCCGGTCACGACGACGCGGCGGCCGGTCAGGTCGAACTGCCCGCCAGCGGGGACCGCGTGCGGCGCGAGGACGCCGTCGCCGGCCTTGCCTGACGCGGCCATCAGACCGGCTCTCCGAGCGCGCCGCGTACGTGCGCTCCCGGCAGCGGCGCTCGATCCGCGAAGCGCCGCAGCACGTTCTCGGTGATGCGCGAGACGGGGTTGTCGTAGCCGTCGCTCGAGAGCGCGCCGCCCCACGCGATCGACCCCGTCGAGAAGACGGCGCCGCCGCCGGCGCGCTCGGTGTAGACGAGGTCGGCGCGCACGAACGGCGAGACGCTTCCGCCTTGGCGCGAGTCGCTCGTCTCGACCTCTTCCACGACGTGCTGGTAGCCGTCGCCGAAGCCGCGAGCGCTCGCCAGCAGGACGGCGTTCGGCGCAGTGCCGAGCGCGTGGTCCATGCGATCGATCTCGAACCCTCCGGCCGCTCCGAGCACGAGTCCCGACCCCCCGATCTCGTCGGCCTCGACGCCGTCGAAGATCCAGGCGTGACGCTCCTCGTAGCTGGCCGGCTCGCGCCGGTACGGCCGCCCCGGGTCGAAGCCCTGAGCCGCCATGCCGACGCCGGCGACGCGCTGCGGCGCGCGGCCGCGGTCGCGCCACAGACCGCCCAGCTCACCGGTCGTGGAGTGGTGATCCTCACCCGGGTCGTTGCGCCACGAACCGGTGCCGCGTCGCCCGCGCCGGACCTCGATCAGATGCGGCCGGCTCGGCGAGACGCTCGTGACCCAGTAGAAGCCGTTGGCCCCCAGGTAGACCATCCGTCCCCCGTCGTCGAGCCAGGCTTCCAGCGCGTCGAGCATCGCCGCGCTCCAATACTCGGGATGCGTCCCGGTCACGATCGCGGCGTACGGTGCGAGCAGCTCGGCGCCATCGTGATGCAGATCGTGATCGGTGACGACGTCGTGCTCGAAGCCCTTCTCGTGCAGCCAGTCGATCACGTGCAGGTCGGCCGACAGCTGATGCGCCGAGCGCGCGATCGGCAGGTGGTAGTGGGGGCGCATGCTGACGTTGGGGCGCAGCCAGCTCGAGTACCAGACGCCGGTGCCGTCGGGATGTCTGTCGTAGAGACCCGTGACGGGCACTGCGATCGCGTAGCGATCCTCGGGCTGGTAATGCGCGGTGATGTCGAACTGAGCGTGCTCCTCGTGGTATTCCGCCGCCGAGTGCTCGTTGGCGTAGGCCATGTAGCTGAGCGTCGGCGCCAGGAACGCGATCGGAGCGGTCGCCGTGCCGCGCGGCGGACGGACGAAGAAGGGGATCCAATCCTCCGCCGCGTCGGTCCTGATCCGCATGGCGTAGACGCCGCTGCGCGTGCCGGCGTCGGGGACGTGCTCGAAGGCCGGCTCCCAACCGGCATCGTCGAGGTCGTCGGCGTGGAAGTGGATCGCGTCGAACTGCTGCGGGCAGCGGTGGAAGACGGTCTCCGCACCATCCCAGTCGTGGCCGGTGACGCCGCGCCCAGGACAGTTGACGACACGCCCGTCGCGTCCTCTCCCGGTGGTGTCGCGCAGGCGCACGGAGTCGGTCTCGCCGGCGAGGTCCCACGCGGCGAGCAGGTCCGGCCGAGGTACGCCGGCGCCGGCGGCGAGCGCCTCGCGCCCGGCCGCGTCGAGTGCTGCCGCGTGCACGCGCGGCCGCTCGAGCTTCCCGTTGTAGCGCCCTGTCGGGCCGTCCGCGGCGACGTGTCCCGCCAGCACCAGCTCGGCACCCGATGGCGACGGACCGGAGACGTCAGCCGCGGTGATGGCGCAGCCGGCGGGATCGTCCGGCACTGTCGAGAGCGGCCGCTGCTCCACCGTCACGACACCCTTGGCCGGGTCCCATGTCGCGCAGACGAACGCCCACGCGAACGTCGGCAGCGGCGCGGTGCAGCGATGCACGCGGCCGTCGAGCCGCAGCGAGACCGCTCCGTCGGGCTCGAGGAACAGGCCCCATCCCGTCTGCTCCCGCTCCGCCCACTTCGTCACCAGGCCCTGCGGCCCGGGTCCCGGCGCCGTCGGGTAGATCCAGGCCGACACCGTCAGCCCGGCCGCCGGTTCGAGCGCCTCGTCGTGCGGCACTTCGACGTAGGACCCGAGCCGCAACGGCTGGTCGGCGCCGGGGTGCTCTCCGGCGATCTCGCTCGCGACCTCCTCGTACCGCAGCCCCGGTCCGCCTTGCGCCGGATCGCCGTGGCGCAGCCGCACGAGGTCGGCCCGAAAGCTCGGCGCCGCGCTGCTGACCATGAAGCGGATCGGCTCGCCGGGCGCGACGCACATCGGATCGCTGTAGCCGACGACCGGCTTGACGGCGAGGCCGCGCGAGCCTGCCGGCCGATCCAGCGCGGCGCCGTCTCGGCCCTCAGCGCCGTGCCGATTCCCTGTGCCCATCATCTCACCCCAACCCTCTGTGTTTGGCAATGCCAACAGGCATATGCTCCTCGCAATCGTTATGTCGCAGGGAATCTCGAGCTGTCGACGGCCGCCGAGACGCCGCGAGGTCATCTGCGATCGTCGATCCAGCCGCCGCCATGGCAGCCTCGTCCGGAGCAGCATGGACGCTCGCGAGACCCAGCTCGCGCGTCTCCCGATCGGTCAGCGTCAGCGACCCGACGACCGCGTGCAGGGGCACGCCGGCCCGGCGGCAGCGCGTCGCCACGGTGCCCACGAGCTTGCCCGCGAACGTCTGACGGTCCAACCGCCCCTCACCCGTCACGACCGCGGCGGCGCGCGCCAGCCGCGCGTCGAAGCCGACCGCCCCCAGCACCCAGTCGGCGCCTCCGACGAGCTGTGCGCCGTGCACGGCCCACAGCGCGCCCGCAAGGCCGCCGGCGGCGCCGGTCATCGGAACGCCGCGCGGGTCGCGCGGCAGTGCTGCGGCGCTGCTGTGCAGCCGTCTCGTCAAGCGCTCGACCGCGACCGGGCTCGCGCCCTTCTGCGGCCCGTACACGGTCGCGGCGTGCTCGAAGCTCGTCGTGACGTCGCACGCGACCACGAGCGCGGCGCCGCGCAGGCCGCCACCGTCGGCGATCGCCTCCAGCGCCCCCGCACCGCCATCCGTCGTCGCGCTGCCGCCGGCCATCACGACGATGCGTCGTGCCCCGCTCGCGACAGCGGCGGCGATGAGCTCCCCAGTTCCACGGGTCGATGCCGCCTCGGCATCGCGTTCGCTCTCGGGCACGAGCGCCAGCCCCGACGCGCCGGCCATCTCGACGATCGCGGTCCGCCCGCCGTCCAGCCAGCCCAGCGGAGCGTCGACGCGGCGCCCGAGCGGGTCGTGCGCCGCGACCCGCTCGGCCGAGCCCTGCGACGCCGCGAGCACGACGTCGAGGGTCCCCTCGCCGCCGTCGGCGACCGGGCACAGCTCGACCGCGACGTCCAGCGGCACGCCGCGAGCGATCGCCGCCGCCACCTCGCGCGCCGTGAAGGTGCCCTTGAACGAGTCAGGCGCGATCAGCAGCATGATCAGGCTCGTGCCTGTAGTAGCCGACGTGCTCGGGCGCCAACGGCGTGGTGCCGCGGATGAGATCAGCTGCCTTCTCGGCCAGCATCACGACCGGCGCGTAGATGTTGCCGTTGGTGACGTACGGCATCGCGGAGGCATCGACGACGCGCAGCCCATCGAGCCCGTGGACACGCATCGAATCGGGATCGAGGACCGCGTCGTCGCCGATGCCCATCTTGCACGTGCACGACGGGTGCAGGCCCGTCTCGGCGTCGCGCGCGACCCAGTCGAGGATCTCCTCGTCGGTCTCCACCGCAGGGCCTGGCGCAAGCTCGCCGGCGTTGAACTGCTCGAACGCGGGTTGGGTGAGAATTCTGCGGGCGAGCCGGATCGACGCGATCCACTCGCGCCGGTCCTGCTCGGTCGAGAGATAGTTGAAGCGCATCGCCGGATGGACGCGCGGATCGCTGGAGACGATCTTCAACGTGCCGCGGGCGTCGGAGTACATCGGCCCGATGTGGCCCTGGTAGGTGTGACCGGGCGGCTGAGTTCCGTCGACGCGGATGCCCAGCGGCAGGAAGTGGAACATGAGGTTCGGGTAGGCGACCGATTCGTCGCTGCGGATGTAGCCACCGGCCTCGAAGTGATTGGTCGCCCCCGGTCCCGAGTGGCGCAACAGCCACTCCAAGCCGACCCTGGGGCGGTTCCACCAGCGCACGGCGGGCGCCATCGTCACCGGCTGCTTGCAGGCGTACTGGACGTACACCTCGAGGTGGTCCTGCAGGTTCTCGCCGACGCCGGGCAGGTCGTGGATCGGTCGCACGCCGACCTGCTCCAGCTCGGCGGCGTTGCCGACGCCGGAGAGCTGCAGCAGCTGCGGGCTGTTGATCGCGCCGCCGCTGAGGATCACCTCGCCGGCTCGCACCGTGCGCCGGCGGCCGCGGTCGACCAGCTCGACGCCGACCGCGCGCGTGCCCTCGAACAGGACTCTCGTGACGAACGCCAGGCAGCGCACGTCGAGGTTGGGGCGCGATCGAACCGGATGCACGTAGGCGCGTGCGGCGCTCAGCCGCCGCCCGCGATGGATCGTGCGGTCGAAGGCGGCGAAGCCCTCCTGCCTGTAGCCGTTGACGTCGTCGGTCAGCTCGTAGCCGGCCTCCCTGACCGCCTCGAACAGCGCGCCGAACAGCGGGGTCGCCGCCGCTCCGCGCGAAAGCGCCAGCGGTCCGCTCTTGCCCCGCCAGCGCGCGTCGCCCGGCAGGCTCGTCTCCATCCGCTTGAAGTAGGGGAGGCAGTGGGCGTAGTCCCACCGCTCCATCCCCGCGTCGGCGCCCCAGCGGTCGAAGTCCATCGGGTTGCCGCGCTGGAAGTTCATCGCGTTGATCGAGCTGGACCCGCCGAGCACCTTCCCGCGGGCGTGGGCGATCCGCCGGCCGTGCATGTGCGGCTCCGGCTCGGACTGGTAGCGCCAGTCGTAGAGGCGGTTGCCGATCGTGAAGGCGAAGCCCGCCGGCATGTGGATGAAGACATCCCACGGATAGTCGGAGCGGCCCGCCTCCAGCAGCAGCACACGGGTGCCGGCGTCCTCGCTCAGCCGCCCCGCGAGCACGCAGCCGGCGGCGCCGCCGCCGACGATCACGACGTCATAGCTGTCGTCCACCGTTCACCCCACCTGTTCGATCGAATCCAGGGCAGCCAGACGACGCTGCACGACGATCACGTGCGCGTCGAACAGGACCGCCTCGCCGCGCTGATTGACGGCGCGCGCCTCGAGCTTGACGAGGCCCCACTCCTCGTCGCGCGGCGCGCACTCGACGATCTCGATCTCGGCGTGCACCGTGTCGCGCGTGTAGACCGGTCGCACGTAGCGGACCTTGTCGTGGCCGTAATTCATCGACGACGTCATCTGCTGCGTGACCGTCTCGGCGATGAAGGCGTCGACGAGGCCGAGCACGAGCACCCCCGGCGCGCAGACCCCCTCGAGGATCGGATGGCGCCGGCAGTACTCCTCGTCGGTGTGGTTCGGGTGCGCTGTCCCGGTCGCGCCGAGATAGAGGCGGATGTCGGCGTCAGTCACCGTACGGCCGCCGCTGGTGAAGCGCTGACCGACCGCGAAATCCTCGAAGAAGAGGGTGCCTCTGCTCATGCGACCACCCGCTCGTCGCGCAGGCGCGCGAGCGCGTTCTCGTCGTAGCCGGCGGCCGCCAGCACCTCCTCCGTGTGCTCACCCAACGCCGGAGCACGGCGGAGCGACGGCTCACCGGAGCTGAACGAGATCGGGTGGCCGACGACGCGAACCTCGCCTGCCTGCGGGTCGTCGATCACCTTGATCGGATCGAGGTGGGCGACGACCGGATCGCGCGGCATCTCGTCCCAGCTGTTGAGCTGCGCGCACCAGACCCCTCGCGCGCGCAGCAGCTCCACGAGATCGGCGCGGGAGTGCGGTCGCAGCAGCGGCGCGAGCGCGTCGTAGATCTCCTCACGCCGCGCGAACGCGTCCGCCGGGTCGAGGAGCTGGCGCAGGCTGACCGGCTCGCCGAGCGCCTCGCTGATCAGCCTGACCGGCGACATCGACAGCGCGACGTGACCGTCCGCGACCTCGTAGAAGCCGTAGGGACCCTCGTGGTAGCTCGTCGCCAGACCGCTCGAGGGCCGTCTCAACCCCTCGCCGTTGAGGTGGTACGAGAGCGCCTCCGCCTGGAGGTCGAGCGCCGCCTGGACCATCGTCACCTCGACGCGCTGCCCCTCGCCTGTGACGTCGCGATGGTGGATCGCGCCGAGGATGCCGAGCGCGAGCAGCGTCGCGGAATGTTGATCGACGATCGCCGCGCCGGCGGCGACCGGCGGGCCGCCTGCGCGCCCACTGACCGACGGGAGGCCGCTGATCGACTGCACAAGCAGGTCCTGCCCCGGCAGATCGCGGTACGGGCTGTCGGAGCCGTAGCCCGAGGCGCACGCCCAGATCAGATCCGGCTTGACCGCGCGCAGGTCCTCCCAGCCGAGCCCCAACCGCTCCATCACGCCGGGACGGAAGTTGGTGACGACGACGTCGGCAGTCCTGCACAGGTCGATCGCCGCCTGCCGCCCGTCGGGGTGCTTGAGGTCGAGGCCGACGCTGCGCACATTGCGGTTGCTCATCAGGAAGAAGACGCTGACGTCGTTGAGGAACGTCCCCGCCCCCGACCAGTGGCGCTCGTGCGGGCCGTGGTGCGGTTCCTCCACCTTCACGACGTCGGCGCCCATGTCGGCGAGGTACTGCGTCGCCGCAGGACCGATCAGAAATGTTGTGAACGCGACGATTCTCACGTCCGCGAGCAGTCCCAGCTGTCTGTCCACCCGTCGCCTCCTATGCCGCGCCGGCAGCGCCGGCGCCTTCGTCGAAACCCAACTGCTGCTCGATCTCGCGCTCCGCCTCGCGCAACGGCGCGACGTGCGCATCAACGTTCTCAGGCGTCAGGCGCCCTGCGGGGCCCACGAGCGTCAGCGACGCGACGGTCTCGCCGAGGTGGTTGCGCAGCCGCACGGCGACCGAGCAGAGCCCCAGCTCGCGCTCCTGCCAGCAAGTCGCGTACCCGTCACGGCGGATCACGTCCAGCTGTCTGCGCAGGACGTCCGGATCTGTGATCGTGTCATCGGTGAAGCGCTGCAGCGGGCGCTCGAGATATGCGCCGACTGTCGCCTCGTCGGCGAAGGCGAGCAGCAGCTTGCCGGACGCGGTCGCGTGCAGCGGCGAGCGCCGCCCGGCGGTCGCGACCATCTGGAAGCCGTGCGGCGCATCGCCGCGGTCGAGGTACAGGACCGAGTCTCCGTCGAGGATGCCGAGCAGCACCGATTCGCTCGTCTCGACGGCGAGCCGGTCCAGGATCGGACGGGCCACCCGCGAGACGTCGGTGCCGCGCACTACGACCGAGCCGAGCTCGTAGAGGCTCCAACCGAGCCGGTAGGTGCTCGTCTGCGGGTCCTTGATCACCATCCGCCGCGTTTCGAGCGTGCCGAGCAGGTGATGAACGGTCGCCTTGCTGAGCCCGGTGCGGCGGGCGATGTCGCTGACGCCGGTCTGCGCACCTGCCGCCTGGGCGATCGCCTCGAGCACGTCGATGGCGTGATCGACGGCCTGGACGCGCCGCGGGCCACGCCGGATCGGCGTCACGTCGCTGTCAGTCGAGGTCATGCTGATTTCCCCTGTCGTTAGCCATTACCAACCGGTGTTACCGAGCTGCTCTGGCGGTGTCAACGCTTGCGGCGAGCTCAGGCTGCGCCGCTTCCCCCGTGCGTCCCGATGGCGCTCTCGGGTCGCGTCCGGCCGCCCCGAGCAGGACCTTCGCGGCGCTCGCCTCTGAGCGCACCGCGACGCGATCGAGACCGGCAGCGACGACCAGCACCGCGCCCTTGACGACCATCGCCGTCGCCGCCGGCACGTTCTCGAGCGTCAGCCCGTTCTGCAGGACGCCGAGGAACAGCACGCCGAGGAAGACGCCGGCGATCGTGCCGCGCCCGCCGTTGAACGCGATCCCCCCCAGGATCACCGCCGTCAGCACGTCGAGCTCGAAGCCGACGCCGAGGGCCCCTGACGGCGCGCTCCCCAGCCGCGCCGCGAGCATCACGCCGGCGAGCGCGGCAGCCGCCCCCGTCGCCACGAACAGCCACAGGCCGACGCGCCTGACGCGCACGCCCGACAGGTACGCGGCCTCCGGGTTCACGCCGATCGCGTACACGTGACGCCCCGTCGGCATGCGCGCCAGGACAGCCGCACCGAGCAGGAACACCGCCACGGCGATCAGCACCAGGTAGGGGATGCCGAGCAGCTCATTCTCGCCGAGGGCGAGGAACCCGTCCGGGAACCCGAACACCGGATCCGGCGCGAGCGTCAGCGCGATGCCGCGCACCGCCGTCAGCGCACCAAGGGTGACGATGATCGGCGAAAGGTCCCAGACCTCGACCAGCAGGCCGTTGACGAGCCCGACGACGGCGCCGGCGAGCACGCCGGCGAGGATCGCCAGCGGGAGCGGGACGCCGTCGGTGATCAGCAGCCCCGTCACGACCGCGCCGAGCGCGAGCGTCGACCCGACCGAGAGGTCGACCTTGCCGGCGATCAGCAGCAGCGCCATCGGCACCGCCACGACCGAGATCACCGACGCCTGGATGAAGACGTTGCGGAAGTTGTCGACGGTCAGGAACGCGTCGTTCAGCGCCGAGAACGTCAACAGGAGGGCGACGACCCCCAGCAGCAGGGCGCTCGCCGCGGCCCGCGTGCGGGCGCGCTGCAGCGACGTGCGGTCGAATCTCATTGTGCTCCTCGATCGGTCGTGGGGAGGGACGGGGGTGCGCTGTCGCCGCCGGCATGGCCGTGGGCGAGATCGAGCAGCGCCTGGGGGGACAGCTCGTCGCCGCGTAACTCGCCGGCGACGTGACCTCGTGCCAGCACGAGCGCGCGATCGGCCAGCGCCATCACCTCCTCCGGATCGGACGAGGAGAACAGCACGCCGCGGCCGGGCTCGCGCACGAACTGCCGCACCAGCGCGTAGAGATCGGCCCGGGCGCCGACATCGATGCCCTGCGTCGGATCGTCGAGCAGCAGCATCTGCGCCCGGCTGCTCGCGGTCAGCCAGCGGCCGACTGCGAGCTTCTGCTGGTTGCCGCCCGAGAAGGTCGCCGCCGGCGCCGCCGGACTCGGAGGATCCAGCGCCAGCAGAGCGGCGGTGTCCGCGAACTGACGGCGCTCACGCCTGCGACTGCGCCACCAGCGCCGCCCGATGCGAGCGAAGAAGGGCAGCAGCACGTTGTCCAGCGCCGACATCGCCGCGAACACGCTCTGCCGGCCGCGCTCGGCCGGCACCAGCGCCAGCCCCTGCTTGAGCGAGGCCGATGCCGAACGCGGCCGGAACGGCGCGCCGCTGAGCGCCACCTCGCCAGCGGTTTCCCCGCGGATGCCGTAGATCCCCTCCAGCAGCTCCGTGCGCCCCGAGCCGAGCAGGCCGAAGACGCCGACGCACTCGCCTTGGGCGACCGTCAGGTCGATCGGCCCCACGCCAGGCGCCCGGAATCCGGACAACGAGACGGCCGCCGGGCCGTCTGCGAGATGCGGCGCTCTGCGCCGCGCGACCTCGACGCCTCCGCGCGGCGCGATCGCCGCGATCACGTCGCGAGGCGCGAGGTCGGCGATCTCCCGATGCAGCACCGCGCGCCCGTCGCGCAGCACGGTGACGCGGTCGGCGATCTGGAAGACCTCGCTCAGCAGGTGCGTCACGTACAGGATCGCGAGCCCGGAGGCGCGAAGTCCGCGCAGCTGCTGTCCGAGCGCTCGCGCCTCCAGCTCGCTCAACGCGGCGGTCGGCTCGTCAAGCACCAGCAGCTGCGGGTCATGTCGCAGCGCCTTGGCGATCTCGACCAGCTGCTTCTCGCCGACGCTCAGCGAGCGGACCGGCGTGCGCGGGTCCAGGCGCGCGCCGATCCGCCCGAGGATCTCCCTCGTCACGGACACCTGGCGGGCACGATCGATGCGCCCGCCGGCCGCTCGCAGCTCCGCGCCGAGGAAGACGTTGTCTGCGACGCTGAGCGACCCGACCAACGTGAAGTGCTGGTAGATGACGGCGGTCCCGGCCGCGAACGCCTCACGCGGGCTGAAGTGGGCCACCGACTCCGTGCCGATCGTCATCGATCCGAGGTCGGGCTTCAAGCGCCCGCTCAGGCACCCGATCAACGTCGACTTGCCGGAGCCGTTGGGACCCAAGAGCGCGTGGATCTCGCCGTCGGCGACGTCGAGGTCGACCCCGTCGAGCGCCCGCGCCCCGCCAAACGCCTTCGTCAAGCCCTGGATGACGATCGACACGGTGCGCCCTACTTCCCGTACGTCGCCAGGAATCTGTCGATCAGCTCGGTGTCGCCGACGCTCAGCAGCGTCGGAGCGAGCTCGACGTACTCCTGTCTGTCACCGGATCTCCAGGCACGCTCGATCGCCCGCTTCGAGACCCCGACGACCTCCTCGCACAGTCTCTGGATGTCGAGCGCCGCCGACGCCTTGAAGAAGGTATCGCCTCTGCGCAGCGTCGCGAGGGCGTCCTCCGACCCGTCCTGCCCGACGATCCACACTCTTTCACGGCTCTGCTTGCCGACCTTGCGGAACGCCTCGGCCGCGCCGAGCGCGCCGTCGTCGTTGTGTCCGATCACGACCGTCACGCCGGGATGCGCCTGCAGCACGTCCTCAGTCACCTGAAGACCCTTCGACTGCTCGATCGCACCCTGGACGGCGACGATTCTCGCTCTCGTCTGCTCGCGGATCATTCTCTGCGGAATGTCGGTCCGCGCCCGCTGGGGGCCGCCCGTGGGAATCTCGAGCACGATCACCTCGGCGTCCGGATCGTTCGCGTTGATCCACTCGACCGCCGCTCTGCCGGTCACCTCGCCGGAGAGCTCGGGCGGGAACAGCACGCCGCCTGCCCCCTCCTCCATCCGTCCCCCGTACGTCGTCCAGACGATGCCGGCGTCAACGGCGCGCCGTGCCGTCGCCTCGTAGGCGGAGGGATCGAAGGCGGCGACGTTCATCGCCGTCACTCTCTGTGTGATCCACGTGTCGAGCACCGCGAGCTGGTCCTGCAGCTCGCCGGCCTGCGTCTCGTCGAGCAGCACCTCCCAACCGTCGGCCTCGCCGATCGCCTTGACCTGCTTCTTGATCGCGGCGACGATCGGGACCTCCGCATACGGCTGGCTGAATCCGAACGTGACTCCGCCGGAGGCCGACCCGCCGCCGCCCGACTCGTCACTCGTGCTGGACCCGCACGCGGCAAGCGCGCCGGCGGCGGCGAGCGCGGCAAAGACCGCGGTCAGCGCGCGCAGCACACGACTCCCAGACTGCGTTCTGCTTGACACCTAAGCTCCTCTCCGTTCAGGCGACCGGACACGGACACCACCGGCCGTCACTGTCACGACGACACGTCACCTCCGACTCGGCGCTCGTTCACACACCGACAGTGAAATTCACCATTTCGTTAGCGTGTGACAAACGCCGTCTACCTGCTGCAACCAGCATAGACACGGCCTCAACGAAGTGTCAAGACAGCCGTCGTGCTCACTGCTCGGCAGTGACTGTGAATGAGGTGACTGATCTCCTCCGGAGATAGGTCCGGAGGAGATCGGTTCAACGAGCGCGTCAGGAGCAGCTGGACGCGGGAGCTGCGGATCAGCGTGGGCGCGCCTCCGCCTGACCGCGGTGCGCGCGGGCGTGGTGACCGCGCGCGCTCAGCCGTAGACGAAGATCCGCACCGGCTTCGAGCCGCCGGTCGCGTACGGGTAGCTCGGCTGCTGCGCGACCCGCGCGCGCATCACGTACTTCTGCGTGCCGACCGTGCGCGTGAACGTGTAGTCGTAGTCGAAGCGACCGCTGCGATCGGTGCGCGTCGTGCCGAACGTCTGCCACCCGCCCGTTCGCTTCGTCTGCAGCTCGACGAGCGCGCCGCTCGCCGGGTACGGTCCGGCGCCGAGCCGGCCGCGCAGTCTCAGCGTGTCGCCGTTGCGCAGCGAGCGGTGGGCGCCGCGCAGCTCGACGCGCGCCCGCGCGCGGACGACGACGGAGTCGGCGACCGCGCCGTCGGCGACGCGGTGCACGAACGTGATCCGCCGCGACGGCCCCTTTGCGACGACGAGGCTGAAGCGCCCGTCGCCGTCGGTCGTGACCGAGCCGATCTGACGCAGCGGCGCGTTGGCGATCGCGTCCTGGGAGACGGCGCACAACGGCACACCGGCGACGGGCGCGCCGGAGGGGGTCGTGAGCCGGCCTGTCACGCGCACGCGGCGGCCGTACGGCGTGGTGACGACCGTGCGCGGTCTCCGCTTGCCGCGCAGGATCTGCGTCGTCAGCCCCAGCGCGCGCGAGACGGGCGCCGGGTTGCAGAACGTGTTGGCAGTGCGGATCGAGACCGGGCCCCAGGCGGTCGAGTTGGTCTGGGTCGCGTCGGTGACGATGATTCGCAGCTGGTGCTCGCCGTCGGACAGCGCCGCCGTGTCGAGCGAGATCTGCGCGCTCGCGTTCAGCTTGCACGGCACCGGCGCGCGGAACGGCGGGGCGCACGCGCCGCCCTGCGCGTCGATCGCGTGCGTCTCGACGATCCGCCCGTCGACCTCGATGTGCGCCTGGTACACGCCGCCGCCCTTGTCCGCTACCGCGATCGCGACCGGCTGACGCCCGTTAAGTGTGCGCGTGGTG
The DNA here is from genome assembly GCF_033542075.1 of Conexibacter stalactiti. NCBI lineage: Bacteria > Bacillati > Actinomycetota > Thermoleophilia > Solirubrobacterales > Conexibacteraceae > Conexibacter > Conexibacter stalactiti. Next base: position 1,844 of record NZ_JAWSTH010000087.1, on the reverse strand, counting down.
TCAACGAGCGGCCCCGAGGGCGTTGTTGCGAAACTCGGATCATGGTCATCACGAATCGTAATTATTCCTCCGTGCAGTTGAAGTCTCGCGCCCGGCGCCGTCGCCGGGCACTCCTCCTCGCTGCCGTCGGTGATCGCGCACGAGAGCACAGCCTCGAGGCTGACGATGCCGTTCAGACCGCTCGCCTCGAGCAGGTTGGAGGACCCGAACGGAACCGCCCGATCGCCCTTGCCCGCGCACCCGCTCGTGGCCCAGCACTTGTCCACCTCGGTGAACCCTGCGGCCGTCCGCTCGCGCAGTCGCCAGCCGTACCGTCTGGCCAGCTGGACGCTGCGGTAGAACTGGTACGCATCGATCGAAGTGTCCGGTGGGGCAAGGAATCGCGCGAGGATGTAGTCATCGGCGGGGTGTCTGCCGGCGGGGCTCAGCTCCAGCTCGAACGGCCCGCCGCCGCAGTTGTCGCGGGCTGCCCACTTCGACGCGTTGGAGGGCTTTGCTATCGCCCAGGGAGCCATCTCGACGCGCCCGCCGTCGGGCGTGCGGCAGACGTGGATCGCATAGCTGCCCGCCTCCGCGGCGGGCGCCCGCGCCGCCCCGGCGGCGGCCAGCAGAACCAGCGCGGCGACAGTCGTCAGCCACCGCCGGCGAGCAGGACTCATGGTTAACAGAGCACGCACCACGCTCACCCCTCACGACCTGAAATTAACTTGTGCGGGGATTGAATCAAACGCCGGTAACGGGCACAATGGCGCCGGATGTGTGCCATCGCTCTCGGGCCGACGCCGTATGAGCAGCACCGCGACTACGTCCTCAAGGTGCTCGGACGCCGCTGCGCGTGGCTGGATCACGCCGACCGCGAGGCGGTCTTCCACGACGCCTACGCGCTGCTGCTGGAGAAGCAGCGCGCGGGCGAGCTCAGCCTCGACGAGATGCACCTGCAGCAGGTCCGCGCCTACCTCGTCCAGACCGCGCTCTACAAGGCGCTCGACGAGGGCAAGCGCGCCGAGCGCAAGCGCGCGGTGCCGATGGGCGACGAAGCGCTGGCGGCCGACGACGGCGCCCGCGGCCTCGACGAGGCGCTCGTCGAGGGCTTCGACGCGGCGCGCGTGCGCGAGATCGTCGACGAGCTGCCCGAGCGGCGCCGCGCGATCGTCAAGCTGCGCTACTTCATGGACTGCGCGCCGGGCGAGATCCAGGCGCTGCTGGGGTTGCGAGAGCGTGTCTATCGCCGGGAGCTGGAGCGCGCGATGCGCCAGATCGCCGAGCGCTTCGAGCTGGTCCGCGACGGCAGCTTCTGCGACAGCCGCCGCAGCATGGTGATGGCGTACGTGTCCGGCTTGTCCGGGCCCGAGCGCGCCCGCAAGGCGCAGGCGCACATCGACTCCTGCCCAGGCTGCCGCGTCTTCGCCGTGCAGCTGCGCGACGCGGCGCGCGACGTCGCCGTGGCGCTGCCGTTGCCCCTCTTCGAGCTGCGCGACGGGTTCCTCACGCGCGTCGCCGACGGCCTCACCGCCGGGCGCGACCAGGTCACCGACCTGGTCTCCGGCGCCAAGCAGCAGGCGCTCGCCGCGACCGCGCGCGTCGACTCCGGCACGGCCGGGATGGCGAGCGCCGTGCGGCCCGGCACCGTCGCGGCCGCCGTCGCCGGCTGCATCGCGCTCGGCGGCGGCGCGACCTACTGCGCCGTCGAGGGCATCCCCGCACCCGTGCGCTCGCTGATCTCCGACGGACCCCCGCGCGAGCGGCGCGCCGAGCAGCCGCGCGCGAGAACGACGTCGCAAGCCCAGCCGGCGACGGCGCGTCCGGCCGCCGCCGTGCCGGCGACCGCGCAGCCCGCCGCCGCG
>NZ_JAWSTH010000086.1:0-27230 GCF_033542075.1 Conexibacter stalactiti | reverse complement strand
CCCGCCGGCGCGCCGCGCGCGCCCGATGCGGCGGCCGGGGATGTGACGCCGCCGACGCGGCCCCGCGCGCAGCGGGGCCGCGTCAGCTGGGCGCCCACTGCGGCGGCCGTATCAGGCAGGCGCGCTGGCGCCGGTCAGCGCCTCGACGGTCAGCTCGCTCGCGATCGCCGCTCTGACGGCGCTCAGCGCGCCCGCCCGCGCACGCAGCTTCGTCGCGGCATGCGCGGCCGGGTTCAGCTCGGCGAGGTCGGCGGCGGTCGCCTGCGCGGTGGCCAGCAGCTCCGCGGGCTCGACGACGCGGTCGAGGTAGCCGGCGACGACCGCCTCCCGCGGTGAGTACATCGTCGCGCTGACGACGGCGCGGTCGAAGTGGGCGGGGTGGAGGCGCTGGCGCGCCAGCTCGATCGCGAAGGTCGGAACGGTCAGGCCGATCCGCACCTCGTTGAGGCCGATGCGGAAGGGTCCGTCGGCGCCGATGCGGGCGTCGGCGGCGAGCAGCAGGAAGGAGCCGGCGGCGATCGCGTGGCCGCCGCAGGCGACGACGACCGGCGTCGGGAAGGAGAGGATCCGCTCCGCCAGCGTCGCGCCGAGCCGCAGCATCTCGATCACCGCGGCGACGTCGCCGCCGCCGAAGACGCCGAGGTCGAAGCCGGCCGAGAAACGGCCCTCGCGGCCGCTGAGCAGCACGACCGCCTCGTCACGCTCTGCCTGGTCGAACGCCTCGTGCAGCGTCTGCAGCATCGCGATCGAGAGCGCGTTGGCCTTGCCGTCGTCGAGCGCGATCGTTGCGATCCGCCCGTCAAGCGTGTAGGTCGCCAGTTTCGTCATCAGCCGTCCCCTCAGTTCCGAGTATCGGTGCGGCAGACTATCGGAACGACGTTACGAAACAAAGTCCCGAAACGTCGGTAGGGTTCTCGCCCGATGCCACGTCCCAAACAGCGGACACCGGAGTTGCGCGAGCGCGTGCTGGCGGTCGCGATCGACCTGCTGGCGACCGAGGGGACCGCCGCGCTGACCGCCCGCGCCGTCGCGCGCGCGGCGCAGACCTCGACGCCTGCCGTCTACGAGCTGTTCGGCGACAAGGGCGGCCTCGTGCGGGCGGTCTTCTTCGAGGGCTTCCGGCGGCTGCACGAGCAGCTCGCGGCGATCCCCGCCACCGAGGACCCGCGCGCCGACCTCGTCGCGATGGCCGCCGCCTACCGCGCCTTCGTCGTCGAGCAGCGCGTGCTCGGCGAGGTGATGCTGTCGCGCCCCTTCAGCGACTTCGCGCCGGGGCCGAGCGAGCTGAAGGCGAGCGGATCGGTCCGCACGCTCGTCGTCGCGCGCGTGCGCCGCTGCGTCGAGGCCGGCGTGATCGCCGGCGACGCGACGGACGTCGCGCACGTGCTCGTCGCGATGGTGCAGGGGATGGCGGCGGCCGAGAACGCGCGCCGGCTCGGCACCAGCGCGGCGGCGGTCGACCGCCGCTGGGAGCTGGCCGTCGAGGCGCTGCTCGGCGGGCTGGCGCCTTCCCCGAACGGCTGACCGCGCGCTTGTCGCCGACGACAAGCCAGGCAGCGCGGCTTGCCCGAAACGACGATGTCTCGGCGCGCGGCCAGGGTTAGCGTCGTCCCTGTCTGATCCACCTACGGGGAAGGGACGGGTTTCATGAAGCGAATCGCTACGGCCGCGACGGCCGCGCTGCTCGCTGCCGCATTCGCGGCACCGGCCGCATCGGCGGCCACCGGCGTCGTATCGAACGGGATCGCGTGGACGACGCACGCGACTCCCGATCCCGACAATCCCAACGACTACTGCACGCTGGGCGCCGTCGGCACCGACAGCAGCGGCAACAAGGTCGGCATCAGCGCCGTCCACTGCATCTGGAGAGAGCCCGACGGAGCGACCGTCTACCGCTGGGCGAGAACGGCCGCCGGCCGCACGCCGATCGGCAGACTCTCGCATCGCGGCGACTACAGCACGCCGCCGTCGGGCTTCACCGCCGACTGGGTCGTGATGCAGCTCAACGACGACGCGGTCCTGACGAGCAACGGCCCCGGCGCGCGCATCACCGGGATTGCGCCGGCGACGCTGCCGAGCGCCACGATCGGCTGCAAGGACGGCATCACCAGCGGCGTCACCTGCGGCCTGATCACCGCCGTCTCGACGGCGAACTACTGGAACCTCGCGTACGTGGCCGCGGGCGACTCGGGCGGCCCGTTCTTCGTCAACGACCACGACTGGGCCGGCATCAACTTCGGCTGGACGACCGGCTTCCCGGGCGTGCCCGGCGCGGTCTACGTGCGCGCGACGAAGATCCTCTCCGACATCGAGGCCGGCACGAACCCGGTCGGAAAGGGCTTCAGAATCACGAACACCCCCTGATCGACCGCAGGTGGTCGACCGCGATGCGAGCGGCTTCGCCGATCGCGCGGTCGGCCGCCGGGTTGCGCACGGCCGGGGTCGTCGAGGCGACGAAGACGGCGACCGCGCAGCGGCCGCCGTCGGGGTGCTCGACGACGCCGGCCTCGCTGCGCAGGTGGGCGATCGTGCCGGTCTTCGCGCTGATGCGGACACGGTCGTCGGGGAAGCCGGCCGAGAGGCGGTGCGGCCAGACCTGCAAGCCGAGGATCCGGCGCGCCTCGGCCGAGCCGGCGGCGTCGAGCAGCTCGTCGCGCCACAGCGCCGCGAGCAGTCGCGTCGTCTCGCGCGGGGTCGTGCGGTTGGTCTCGGTCGCGGTCACGGCGCGCATCGCGCGGATCGCGGCGAAGCGCGCCTCGTACTGCTCCGGCGCGATGTCGTCGTACGGCATCCCCAGGTCCTGCTCCATCGTCTCGAACAGGCAGGCGCAGTCACCGAGCAGGACGGTGCCGGGGAAGCCGTGGTCGCGCATCGTCGCGTTGATCGCGTCGAGGCCCAGCAGCTCCATGATCACGTCGGTGGCGCGGTTGTCGCTGATCGACATCATCAGCAGCGCGAGGTCGCGCAGCGACAGCTCGACGTCGTCGAGCATCACCGAGAGGCCGATCCCGCCGTCGGTCGGCGTGCTGCCGGCGGGCAGCTGGACCCGCTGCGTCAGCGCGACCGTCCCCGCCGACGCCTGGCGGCACAGCTCGACCAGCACCGGCAGCTTGAAGACGCTCGCGGCGACGACCGGCGCGTCGGGCTCGATCCCGATCTCCGCACCGCCGTCGAGGTCGACGGCGTGCAGCCAGCCGCTGACGCCGGCGGCGGCGAAGGCGCGCGCGAGCGCCGCCTCGGCCTCCGCGCCGGCGGCCGTCGCGTCCGCGCGCGCCGCGTCCGCGCCGCTCACGGCGCCACCGTCTTGCCGCGCGCGATCCACTCGCCACGGCCGGGCTCGCCGCTGAAGGACCCGTCGTCGTAGAGCACCTCGCCGCGGCTGATCGTCGTGCGCGGCCAGCCGCGCACCTCCCAGCCGTCGTAGACGCAGTAGTCGGCGCGCGACTGCATCGCGGCAGCGTCGACGGTGCGCGTCAGCTCGGGGTCGAAGATGACGAGGTCGGCGTCGGCGCCGGGCGCGATCGTCCCCTTGCGCGGGTAGAGGCCGTGCAGCAGCGCCGGGTTGGTCGCCGTCACCGCGACCAGCCGCTCCAAGGTCAGGCGGCCGCGCGCGACCCCTTCGGAGTGCAGCAGCGGGATCATCGTCTCCAGCTCCGCCATCCCCTTGCGCGCGGTCGTGACGTCGATCCCCGGCCACGTCTTGTCGCGCAGGAACCACGGCGCGTGGTCGCTGCCGACCGTCTGGATCGAGCCGTCGGCGAGGCCGCGCCACAGCGCCTCGACGTCGGCCGGCTGGCGCACCGGCGGCATCCCGGCGAAGCGGCCGCTGTCGGGCTGCGCGTGCACGGAGGCGTCGAGCGTCAGGTAGAGCGGCCGCGCCTCGACGAACAGCGGCAGGCCGCGCGCCCGCGCCCGCCGCGTCGCCTCCAGCGCTGCGCCGGAGGAGAGGTGGACGACGTTGATCGGCGCGCCCGTCGCGGCGCAGATCGCGGCGGCGCGCTCGACCGCGGCGGTCTCGGTCCAGTCGGGGCGGCTGAGCGGGTAGTGCTCCATCCCGCCGCGCCCCTCCGCCAGCAGTTGCGCGCCGGCGAACTCGATCAGCGCGTTGTCCTCGCAGTGGATCATCGTCAGCATCCCGAGGTCGCCGGCCAGCTTCGCGGCGGCGATCAGGTCTCTGGGATCGTGGTCGAAGGCGAGCATCACCAGCTTGAGGCCCATGTGGCCCTGCGCGGCCAGCTCGGGGATCGCCTCCAGCAGGTCGTCGGTGGCGGTGAAGACGCCGGCGTGGAAGGCGTAGTCGACGAGCGCCTGCTCGCCCGCCGCCTGCATGTCGCGCGCGATCACGGCGCGGATCGAGGTCTCGTCGTCGGGGAAGCTCATCTGCCCGAGCGTCGTGACGCCGCCGGCCAGCGCGGCTCTCGATCCGGTCAGGAAGTCGTCGACGAAGCGCGGCGGGTCGTCGCGCGTCGGCGCGCTCGCGGACAGGTGGACGTGCATGTCGAGCGCGCCCGGCAGCACGTAGGCGCCGGATGCGTCGAGCTCGCGGCGACCGCGCATCGGCCCGCCGACCTGGACGATCCTCCCGCCGGCGACGCCGACGTCGCAGGCGGCGCGGCTGGCGGCGGTGACGACCGTTCCGCCACGCACGACCAGATCGAACTCCTCAACGCTCATCGGCCCTGCTCCTCGTCCGTTCTTCGCTCCAAGAGGTCTGCGACCAGCGCGGCGACGAGCGCCGCCCGCTCCGCCATCCGCGCGATCGCGACGTGCTCGTCGGCGGCGTGGGCACCGCCGCCGACGGCGCCGAGGCCGTCGAGCGTCGGCGTGCCGACCGCCGCCGTCAGGTTGCCGTCGGAGCCGCCGCCGACCGCGACGCCGCGCAGCGGCTCGAGGCCGAGGCCGGCGGCGATCCGCTCGGCGCGCGCGAAGAGCGCGGCGGAGGCGGCCGCCTCCAGCGGCGGGCGCTCGTTCTCGACGCGGACCGTCACGTGCGTGCCGGGGACGGCCGGGGCGGCGGCGAGCGCGTCGATCCGCCGAGCCAGCTCGGCCTGCTGCGCGAGCGTCGTCGTGCGCGCGTCGAGCGTCAGCGACGCCCGCGCGGCGACGACGTTGATCGCGCTGCCGGCGGCGGCGAGCGTCGGCGTCAGCGTCGCGCCGGGCAGGTCGTCGGCGAGCGTCGCGGCGGTGACGGCGAGGTGGCCGAGCGCGACGGCGGCGTTGGCGCCGCGCTCCGGCTCGAGGCCGGCGTGCGCGGCGCGGCCGGCGATCTCCAGCTGGTAGGTGGCGACGCCCTTGCGCGCCGTCTTCAGCGCACCAGCGGCGCTGGGCTCCAGCACCAGCACGGCCTCGGCCTGCGCCGCCAGCCGCTCGATCGACGCGCGCGAGCGGACCGAGCCGACCTCCTCGTCGGCGGTCAGCAGCAGCGTCACGTCGCACGGGCGGGGGAGCAGCGAGAGCGCGAACAGGCCCTGCACGATCCCGGCCTTCATGTCGAAGCCGCCCGGTCCGCTCGCGTGCCCGTCGCGCAGCGCGAACGGCATCGTCGCGAGCGTCCCGACCGGCCAGACGGTGTCGTAGTGGCCGAGCAGCAGCACGCGGGGCGCGGCGCCGAGGTCGAGCCGCAGCCAGCGCGCGTCGGCCGGCCCGTCGGCGACCGGCTCGACGCCGAGCAGCTCGTGCGCCAGCCGCCCGACCACGTGCGCGCAGCCGGCGAGCGCGGCCTCGTCGCCCGACGGCGACTCCGCCAGCACGAGCGCCTCCAGCGCCGCCGTCATCTCGGCCGCGCGCGCCCGCAGGGCGACCAGCGGCTCCGCTCCCGCGAGCGCGCTCATCGGTCGCCGCCGGCCAGTCGCAGCTCGAGCTCCAGCGGGAGGCGGTCGCCGGCGTCGTCGAGGTCGATCGCGGCGATCTCGGCGATCCTCCGCATCCGGTAGCGCAGCGTGTTGGCGTGCACGTGCAGCCGCTCGCTCGCGAGCGCGCCGTTGCCGAAGCAGTCGAGGTAGGCGGCGAGCGTCGCGACGTAGTCGGTCCCGTGCACGCGGTCGTGCTCGTGCAGCCGCGCGAGCGGCGGCGAGCGCCGCCGCGGGCGGGCGCGCAGGAAGTCGCCGACCTCCAGCAGCAGCACCTGGCCGAGGTGGTCCTCGACGTCGATCACCGTCTCCGTCGGCGCGACCAGGGGGCCGATCCGCAGCGCCTGGTCGGCCTGCAGGCGCGAGGCGGGGATCTCCGCCAGCGACTGCACCGGCGCGCCGACGCCGGCCTGCAGCTCGACGCCGAGCGCCTTCGCGGTGTTGTCGATCGCGTCGCGCGTCAGCTGCACGAAGCGGTCGCGGTCGAGCGCGCGCTCGCCGATCGCCAGCACGTAGACGCGGCCGTCGAGCGTCGCGACCGAGACGCGGCGCCGGAACGACTGGAAGAAGACGCCGATCATGTTGACGATCCGCTCGTAGACGAGCTGGGCGTTGGGCTCGTGCGCGATCGGCTGGCGGTCGCGCATCGCGCGCACCGCGACGACGGCGAAGGCCGCGCCATCCGGCAGCCCCAGCTCGCGCGCGACGACGTCGGCATGCGCCTCGCCGGTCAGCAGCGAGCGCAGCATCTCGCCGTGGACGCGGCGGTCGAGGTCGTCGCTGACGCGGTGGCGCAGCAGGTGCAGCGCGGCGATCCGCGCCGCCTCCTCCAGCAGCGTGTCGGTGCGCTCGTCCAGCGGCAGCTCGCCCTCGGCGATCCAGATCGAGCCGATCAGCGCGCCGCCGCCGCGGACCGCGATCGCGCGGCGCGGCGCCGTCTCGCCGGGGAACTCGACGTGCGTGACGCCCTCCGCCTGCCGCAGACGGCTGAAGACGCCGCTCTCGCCGAGCCGCTGCATCCACTCGTCGGGGACGCGGCGGCCGAGGATCGTCGCCTCGCGCGCGGCGTCGATCGGCGCGTCGAGGTTGGAGAAGGCGAGCACGCGCGACTGCGCGTCCTCGATCGTGACCGGCCCGCCGGCCGCCGCCGCGACCGCGTCGGCGAGCGCGAAGAGGTCGCCGATCTTCGCGCCGCTGACCTGCGTCGCCGGCGTGCGCGCGCTCGCGGAGGTGCGGATCAGCGCGAACAGCTGGCCCCACGCGACCGCGGCCGGCGTCGTCAGCAGCGCGATGCCGCCGGCCGCCGCGGTCGCCAGCAGCGGGTCGACCGTCTCGCCGTCGCGGCGCTTGAGCACGACCGCGGAGGCGCCGGCGGCGCCGGCCGCGGCGATCAGCTCGCGCGCGCCATCCTCGACGGCGCGCAGGCCGATCGCGAGCACGACGTCGCCGCGGTTGGCCAGCAGCGGCTCGCCGGGGTCGTGGACGACCGGCTCCGCGATCGGCACGTCGGCGCCGCGCGGCGCGAGCGCGACCGTCAGCAGGTCGCCGCCGAGGTCGCTGCACAGCGACGCGAGCGTCGGCGCTTCGCTCTGCTGTGCAGGCGCGTCGCTCATCGGCTCAGCGCGGCGCGCCTCGCAGCGGGCGGCCGGGCAACGCGGCGGGATCGAGCGCGCCGTCGCGCACGACGAAGCGGCCGCCGACGAGCAGGTGGCGGACGCCGGTCGAGGGGCGCGTGCGCTCGCGGTAGCTCGCCGCGTCGCCGATCGTCGCGGGGTCGAGCACGACGAGGTCGGCGTCGGCGCCGGCGCGCAGGCGGCCCTTGGCGCGGGCCGCGGGGGCGGTCTGCTCCAGCAGTTGGGCGGGCAGCAGCGCGGTGCGGCGGAATGCCTCGACCCAGCTCCAGGCGCCGCTCTCGCGTACCATCAGCCGCAGCGCCTTCGCGAAGGTTCCGGCGGTGCGCGGGTGGGTCGCGCCGTCGAGCGGGAGGGGCCAGGCGCCGTTCGCGGCGGGCGCGCCGCCGTCGGCCGCGGCGTCGCCGGGGGCGGCCGAGCCGCCCCAGTCGATCGGCGTCGCGTCGCTGGCGACGATCACGTCGCGGTGACGCAGCGGCGTCAGCAGCAGCTCGCGGTCGGCGGGGTCGTCTTCGTCGAGGAACTCGACGAAGCAGAGCGTGCCGGGCTGCTCGGCGCGCAGCTCGCGCAGCCGCGCGGCGTCGGCGACGCGCTCGCCGCTGCCGGCCATCACCAGCGCCGACGGCGCCAGGCCCCACGCCTCCAGCCGCTCGGGCGCGAGGAAGGCGGCGCCGACGGAGGTGCAGCCGCTGCCGTACGGGTACGCCTCGGTGGTCAGCGGCAGGCCGGCGGCGCGGCCGCGGTCGAGCGCGGCGAGCACGCGCGCCACATGCCGGCGCGAGGTGCTGTTGACGTGGCAGAGGTGGGTGCGGGCGCCGGTCTCGGCGGCGGCGCGAACCAGCTCCTCGGCACCGTCGACCGGCGTCTGCGGATCGTCCTCGACCAGCTCGCGCGCGTGCGTGAAGGTCGGGACGCCGGCCTCGGCGGCGAGCCGCGCGACGGCGAGGTACTCGCGCGGGTCGCTGCGCGGCGCGTAGCCGACCAGCAGCCCGATCCCCAGCGCGCCGTCGGCCAGCTCGCCGGCGAGCAGCTGCAGCAGCGCCGTCAGCTCGCGCGGCGAGGCGTCGCGCCGCCATGCCGCGTCGCCGAGCACGGCGAGGCTGCCGGCGACCGTGCCGTCCGGGCTGCGGTCGAGCAGCGCGAGCGCGCGCGCCGAGCCCCAGGCGGCCGAGAAGCCGTAGTTGAGCGGGCGGCCCTCGGCGGCGGCGCGCTCGTAGGCGGTCGCGACCGGCATCGCGCCGGCCTCCAGCTCCAGTGCCGTGGTGACGCCGTCGAGCGCCTTCAGACGGTGACCGGCGGCCGTCTGCTCGTGGCAGTGGAGGTCGATCATGCCGGGGCCGACGACCAGCCCGCCGACGTCGACCACGGTCGCGCCGGGCGGCAGCGCCAGGTCGACGCCGATCGCCGCCACCGACCCGCCGCGCACGAGCACGTCGGCGACGCCGTCGAAGCCGCTCTCGGGATCGACGACGCGGCCGCCGCGCAGGACGACCGGTTGCTCGACACGCTCGCTCACGCCGCAAAGGTACCAACGGCTCCCGCGCCCGTCTTGGCCATTTCGTGAGAGCAATGACGCTCGCTTTGTGGAATGCGACAATCCACGCCGCGCGACGGCGAAGTACCTTGCCTCCACGTCGGAGAGAACCCAGGAGAGGTGTTCATGCCAGGCACGCGCCACGCCGCCGCAGCAGCGGCCGTCGCCTTGCTGGCGCTCGCGAGCGGCTGCGGCAGCGGCGGCGGGAGCGACAGCACGAGCGAATCGACCAGCAGAGCCGAACCCGCCGCCGGCGGGACCTTCACGTTCGCGCTCGCGAGCGATCCCGGCAACCTCGACCCGGCGATGACGCCGAGCTCGGTCGCGCGCGGCATGCTCAGCCTCGCCTACGACACGCTCGTCTTCCAGCGCGAGGACGGGACGATCGTCAGCGGGCTGGCGAGCAGATGGAAGGCGACGCCGAGATCGGCCAGCTTCACGCTGCGCGACGACGTGCAGTGCGCCGACGGCAGCAGACTGACGGCGACCGACGTCGCCGACAACGTCAACTTCATCACCGACCCCAGAAACAGATCGCCGCTGCTCGGCGTGATCGTCAACCCGGGCGTGAGAGCGAGAGGTGACGACGCCGCGGGCACCGTCACCGTGACCTCCCCGCAGGCCGACGGCTTCCTGCTGACGTCGGTCGGGAACGTCTTCATCGTCTGCCGCGGCGGCCTCGACGACCACAGATCGCTCGCGCGCGCGACCAACGGCACCGGCCCGTGGCAGCTGACCGACGCCGTCCCCGACGACCACTACACCTTCGCCCCGCACAGAGGCTATGCGTGGGGTCCCGACGGCGCGAGACTCGACGGCGCCGGCGTCCCCGACGAGGTCAACGTGCGGATCGTCCCGAACGTGACGACGACCGCCAACCTGCTGCTCTCCGGCGAGGTCAACGTCGGCGACGTGACCGGCCCCGACGCCGAGCGCCTGCGCGACGGCTTCACGACGATCGACACGATCGACACCTCCGGCGAGACCTGGTTCAACCACGCCCAGGGCCGCCCCGGCGCCGATCCCGTGATCCGCGAGGCGCTCACGACCGGCACGAACATGACCGAGCTGGGCAACGTCGCCACCGGCGGCAACAGCCAGCCGTCGAGAGGGTTCATCACGCTGCAGCCGAACGTCTGCACCGGCGGCGACACCGTCAGCGGCAACCTGCCGGCGTTCGACCCCGACGCGGCGAAGGCGCTGCTCGAGCAGGCCGGCTGGACAGAAGGCGCCGACGGCGTCCGCAGCAAGGGCGGCAGAGCGCTGGAGATCAGCTTCGTCTACGACGCGAAGGGCCAGGACGCGCGCACCGCCGGCGCCGAGCTGCTCGCCTCGCAGTGGGAGGAGCTGGGCGCGAAGGTTGACCTCAGAGCGCTGCCGGAGGCGCAGCTCAACGAGCAGTTCTTCGGTACCGGCGCGTGGGACGTCGCGTGGGCCAACTTCACCTTCAACCTGCCGTCGCAGATGGTCGCGTTCGTCTCCGGGCCGACCCCGGCCGACGGCGGCGCGAACTTCCCGGCGATCAGAAACGCGCAGTACAGCGACGCCGCCGCGAGAGCGACCGGCCTCGTCGGCAAGGAGAGCTGCCCGGTCTGGGCCGAGGCCGAGGTCGCCCTGCTGAGAGGGTTCGACCTCGTCCCGATGTTCGACTCGGTCAACCGCACGTACGTCAAGAACGCGGAGCTGACGAGCGTCGGCGGCCAGATCTGGGGCTCCTCGCTCCGCCTGCTGCAGGGCTAGGACGTTGTCCTCGACCGCGATCGACGCGCCGGCCGCGGACCGCTTCCTGAGCGGTCCGTGGCCGCGCTTCCTCGGCCGGCGGCTGCTGCGGCTCGTCGTCTCGCTGTGGGTGCTGGTGACGTTCTCGTTCCTGATCGTCCACCTCGTCCCGGGCGATCCGGTGCGGGCGGCGCTCGGCTCGCGCGCCTCGGCGACCTCGGTCGCGGAGTGGAACGCGAGACTCGGCCTGAACGACCCGCTGCTGACGCAGTACGCCGACTACGTCAGCGGCCTCTTCCAGGGGCGGCTGGGGGAGTCGCTGCAGTTGCGGCTGCCGGTCGACCAGGTGATCTCCGAGCGGCTGCCGAACACGCTGCAGCTGGTCGCGCTCGCCTTCCTGCTGTGCGTCCTGGTCGCGGTCCCGCTCGGCGCGCTGCTGGCGATCCGCACGCAGAACGGCCGCCATCGCGGCAGCGAGCTTGGCTTCACCGCCGGCGCGGTCGTGCTGACGACGATCCCCGACTTCTGCCTCGCGGTCGGGCTGGTGGCGCTGCTCGGCGTCTCGCTGGAGCTGCTGCCGGTCGCCGGTGACTCCGGCACCTCCTCGCTGGTGATCCCGGTGCTGGCGCTCGCGGTCGGGCCGGCGGCGGCGCTGGCGCGGATCGTGCGCGTCGAGATGCTCGGCGTGCTGGGGCAGGACTACGTCCGCACCGCGCGCGCGAAGCGGCTGCCGCCGCGGCGCGTCTACCTGCGCCACGCGCTGCCGAACGCCTTGACGGCGACGCTGACCGTCGGCGGGCTGATCCTCACCTCGCTGATCGCCGGCACGGTGCTGGTCGAGAACGTGATCGCGTGGCCGGGGCTCGGCCCGACGCTCGTCAGATCGATCATCGCGAAGGACTATCCGATGGTGCAGGGGATCGTGCTCGTCTACGGCACGCTCGTGCTGCTCGTGAACCTGCTCGTCGACGTGGCGCTGGCGCTCGTCGACCCGCGCTCGACGGTGCGGGAGTCGTAGCGATGTCGGCCACCAACCTCGCGACCCCGGTCGTCATCACCCCCTCGCGCGGCCGGGGTCGCGGGCTGCTGCGGACGCTGCTCGGCACGCCGCTGGGGATCGCGGCCGTCACGAGCGTCGCGATCGTGCTGCTGCTGGCGCTGCTGGCGCCCGTGATCTGGGGCGATGCCGCCGACGCCTACCACACCGACGCGCTGCGGCAGGGGCCGTCGGCCGAGCATCTCGCCGGCACCGACAGCCTCGGCCGCGACATCCTCCTGCGCGTGCTGGTCGCGACGCGGCTGTCGGTCGGGCTGGCGCTCGGCGCGACGGCGATCGCGGTCACGCTCGGCCTGCTGCTGGGGACGCTGCCGGCGGTCGCCGGGCGACGCGTCGGGCGCTTCGTCGCCGCCGCGATCGACGTCGCCGTCGCCTTCCCGGCGCTGCTGCTGGCGATCTTCTTCGCCGTCATCTTCGGCGTCGGCGAGGTCGGCACGATGGTCGCGCTCGGCGTCGCCGGCGGGCCGTGGTTCGCGCGGCTGACGCTGACGTTGTCGGCGACGGTCGCCTCGCGTGACTTCGTCGCGGCGGCGCGCGTCAACGGCGTCTCGCGCGGGCGGATCCTGCTGCGCCACGTGCTGCCGAACATCGGCGAGCCGCTGGCGATCAACGCGACGCTCGGCGCCGCGCTCAACCTGCTCGCGTTCGCCGGCCTCTCCTTCCTCGGGATCGGCGTGCAGGCGCCCAGCTACGACTGGGGCCGGCTGCTGAACGAGGGCCTCAACGGCATCTACGTCAACCCGTGGGCGGCGATCGCGCCGGGCGTCGCGATCGTGCTCGCCGGCCTCGCCTTCAACCTGACCGGCGAGCTGGCGGCGCAGGTGATTGGCCGTCGCACGCGCGAGAAGGCGCCGCGCGAGCCGCTGCCGGGCCCGGACGACGCGCCCGCGCTGCCGGTGATCGAGCACGGCGGGGGCGACGACGAGCGCGAGACGTTGCTCGACGTGCGCGACCTGTGGGTCCGCTTCCCGTCCGGCGGCCGCTGGGTCGCGCCGGTGCGCGGCATCGACCTGCGCCTGCACGCCGGCGAGTCGGTCGGCGTCGTCGGCGAGTCGGGCTCGGGCAAGAGCCTGACGGCGCTGGCGATCGCGCAGCTGCTGCAGGAGCCGGCGGCGGTCGCCGCGCGGACGCTGAGATTCGACGGCCACGACCTGCGTGACAGTTCCTCGCGCCAGACGCGTGCCGCGCTCGCCGACTCGCTCGCGATGATCTTCCAGGACCCGATGAGCTCGCTGAACCCGGCGATGCGCGTCGGCCCGCAGCTGGCCGAGGTCGCGACCGCGCACCACGGCGCCAGCCGCCGCGGCGCGCTCGCGCAGGCGGTGCAGCAGTTGAGCGCGGTCCGCATCCCCGATCCCGAGCGGCGCGCGCGCCAGTACCCGCACGAGTTCTCCGGCGGCATGCGCCAGCGCGCGATGATCGGGATCGGGCTGATGGGCACGCCGCGGCTGCTGATCGCCGACGAGCCGACGACCGCGCTCGACGTGACCGTCCAACGGCAGGTGCTGGAGCTGCTGAGCGCGGTGCGCGCCGAGGCCGACTCGGCGCTGCTGCTGATCTCGCACGACATCGCCGTCGTCGCCGGGATGTGTGAGCGCGTCGTCGTGATGTACGCCGGCGTCGTCGTCGAGGACCTGCCCGTCGCCGAGCTGCTGGCCGGCCCGCGCCACCCGTACACGCGCGCGCTGCTGGCCGCGCTGCCGGACATGGAGACGCCGCGCGAGCGGCCGCTGGCGACGATCCCCGGCCGCCCGCCGGCGCCCGCGGAGCTGACCGGCGGCTGCCCGTTCGCCGCTCGCTGCGCCGTCGCGAGCGACCGCTGCCGCGAGCAGGAGCCGCCGCTGGCGACGCTCGCCGACACCGGCGCCGGCCATCGCGTCGCCTGCTGGCATCCGCAGGCCGGCGCCGTCGGTGCCGCCGACGTGAAGACGGAGACGGAGGCGCCGCGATGAGCGTGCTCGAACTGCGCGGGCTGACCGTCCGTTACGGCCACGGCTCCAGCGCGCACCAGGCCGTCGACGGCGTCGACCTGACCGTGGCGGAGGGGTCGATCGTCGGCCTCGTCGGCGAGTCGGGCTCGGGCAAGTCGACGCTCGGCAAGGCAGCTGTCGGGCTGGTCGCGCCGAGCGGCGGCGAGATCCTGCTCGACGGCGCGGACGCCTTGCGCAAGCGCCGTCGCGGCGAGCGCCGGCCGATCCAGATGGTCTTCCAGGATCCGTACTCGTCGCTGAACCCGCGCATGACGATCGGCGAGGCGATCGCCGAAGGGATGCGCGGGGCGGGCGGCCGCGCGAGCAGACGCGCGGAGGTCGCGCGGCTGCTCGACCTCGTGCGGCTGGACCCGGCGCTGGCCGGCCGGCTGCCGTCCGACCTCTCCGGCGGTCAGCGGCAGCGGATCGCGGTCGCGCGGGCGCTCGCCGCCAGACCGGACGTGATCATCGCCGACGAGATCACCTCCGCGCTCGACGTCTCCGTCCAGGGCGCGCTGCTGAACCTGGTCCGCGAGCTGCAACGCCAGCTCGGCCTCTCGCTGCTCTTCATCTCGCACAACCTCGCCGTCGTCCGCTACGTCAGCGACGCGATCGCGGTGATGCGCGATGGGCGGATTGTCGAGCAGGGGTCGACCGAGCGGCTGCTCGCCCAACCCACCGACCCCTACACGCGCACGCTGCTGGAGTCCGTCCCGCGCTTCGCGCGCGTCACCGAGGTACCGAGATGAACAGCACGGGATCGCTGCGGCCCGAGGAGTCCGTCAGCCCCGCCGCGGTCGCCGCCGCACGCGCCGCAGCGACCGCCGCGGCCGAGCGCTCGGGGGTCACGATCACGCAGGTCCACGAGCTGCCCGATGTCGAGCTGGTGCGGCAGGTGATCGACGAGATCTGGAACCCGCGCGCCGGCGACCCGCCGGTGACGCAGGGGATCCTGCGCGCGCTGACGCACGGCGGCAACTACTGCACGCTGGCGTGGGACGGCGGGCGCGCGGTCGGCGTCAGCCTCGCCTTCCTCGGGATCGACCCGCCCGGCTCGCTGCACTCGCACATCACCGGCGTCAGCGGCGCCGTTCCCGGCCGCCACGTCGGGCGCGCGCTGAAGCTCGACCAGCGCGCGTGGGCGCTGGAGCACGGCCTGACGACGGTGATGTGGACCTACGATCCGCTCGTGCGCCGCAACGCCTACTTCAACGCCGGCAAGCTCGGCGCGCTGCCGACGAAGTACCTCGTCGACTTCTACGGCACGATGGACGACGCGATCAACGCCGGGCAGGCGACCGACCGGCTCGCGGTCACGTGGCGCCTGCTCGACGCGCGCGTGGTCGAGCTGTGCGCCGGGCGCGCCCCCGACCTCGATGCCGCCGCGCTCGTGGCCGACGGGGCGCGGGTCGCGCTCGACGAGGTCGGCGGCCAGCCGGTCGTGACCGCGCCCGCTTCGGACGCGGACGCGCCGGACGCCGCGTCGGTGCGGCTCGTGCGCGTGCCGGCCGACGTCGAGGCGCTGCGCCACGCCGATCCCGCGACCGCGCTGCGCTGGCGGCTGGCGGTGCGCGAGGTGCTCGGCGGGCTGATGGGCGACGGCTGGACGGTCACCGGCGCATCCAAGGACGGGTTCTACGTCGTGAGTCGAGGTGAGGGTCTGTGAAGGTCGAAGGGTTCGAGCTGCGCACGGTCGCGATGCCGCTGCGCTCGCCGTTCGAGACGTCGTTCGGCGTGCAGACGGTGCGCGAGCTGATCCTCGTGCGGCTGCGCACAGCAGATGGCGTCGAGGGCTGGGGCGAGTGCGTCGCCGGCGCCGCGCCGCTGTACTCGTCGGAGTTCAACGCGGCGACCGAGCTGGTGCTGCGCGACTTCATGCTGCCGGCGCTGGCGAAGGCGTCGGCGCGCGGGGGCGACGGCGCGGACGCCCTGAGCGCGACCCGCGTCGCCGCGCTGCTGGAGCCGGTCAAGGGCCACCGGATGGCGAAGGCCGCGCTGGAGATGGCGGTGCTCGACGCCGAGCTGCGGACTGCCGGGCTCTCGTTCGGCACCTACCTGGGCGCCGAGCGCGACGCCGTCCCGGCCGGCGTCTCGGTCGGGATCCAGCCGAGCATCGACGCGCTGCTCGACGCCGTCACCGGCTACGTCGCCGAGGGCTACCTGCGGATCAAGCTGAAGATCAAGCCGGGCTGGGACGTCGAGCCGGTGCGCGCGGTGCGCGAGCGGTTCGGCGACGCGCTGCTGCTGCAGGTCGACGCCAACACCGCGTACACGCTCGCCGACGCGCCGCTGCTGGCGCGGCTGGACCCGTTCGAGCTGCTGCTGATCGAGCAGCCGCTCGGCGAGGAGGACCTGACCGAGCACGCCGAGCTGGCACGGCGGGTCGCGACGCCGATCTGCCTCGACGAGTCGATCGTCAGCTCCAAGGCGGCGGCCGACGCGATCGCGCTCGGCGCCTGCTCGATCGTCAACATCAAGCCCGGCCGCGTCGGCGGCTACCTGGAGGCCCGCCGGATCCACGACGTCTGCCGCGCCCACGGCGTCGCCGTCTGGTGCGGCGGGATGCTGGAGAGCGGCCTCGGGCGGGCGGCGAACGTCGCGCTCGCCGCGCTGCCCGGCTTCGTGCTGCCCGGCGACACCTCCGCCTCCGACCGCTACTACGCGCAGGACATCACGGCGCCGTTCGTGCTGGAGGAGGGCCACGTCGCCGTCCCGACCGGCCCCGGCCTCGGCGTCGAGGTCGTGCCGGAGGCGCTGGAGCAGATGACGCTCCGCAGCGAGTGGATCGCCTGCTGAGCGGGGCGCTCGCAACGACGCCCCGCTCATCAATGGCTACAGAGCGAGCTGGCTATATTAGTGTCACTCTTGGTTGCGGCGCTTGGACTGTCAGGATGCCCGCAAGTTTGAGGCCGGTGAAGCAATTCAATCCGGGTGGATTTAGGACTATGGTGGCGAGTGTTCCGGGCGTAGAGATGGTGAGAGAGGTGATTGAACCAGTAGCAACATTGCGGTTCAACACGACGCGGAGACCAAATCTGTTGTATAGGCACGCTGGCCCGGCGGCGTACAAGATTAGGAAACCTGGACCGTTGGTCCGAACGTCGGTCGTTATGCTGCTTATGTTCGGTAGTGTTCCGCTGAACGAGGTGTAGCTGAGAACGACTCCGTTTAGGACGGTCACCGTTCTGAAGGCCGCGCTGCATCCACTCAATATCGTTCTTCCAACGCCGGTTAGTAGGATCGATCCTATCGGCGTTCCCACTGTCTTGGCGATGGAGTTCGGGGTTAGGATGGCAAGGGTGATGTTGCATGTCGTTGTAATTCCCGAGAAGCCCAGGGAAAGGACGCCGCTTGCTGAGGCGCTTGTTGGTGAGATCGAGAGTCTGGTTGCAGTGGCAGAACTGACTGCCGCTCCCATGGCGACCGTGGCGAGGATCCCGACAAGCAGGGCATGGATCCACCTGGTGAACATGTGAAACCTCCGGTTGTTCAGTAGATAACGATCGAACGTCGCGCCCGCGTGCGATTGTCCTCCTTGCGAGTTGTCGCGTGGCGTAAGACGAGTCAATCCAACCTATACTCTTGTTTTCTGACTGTCAACGTTGTGGGTACGCGCTCGCGCTCGCAGGCGGCCTGAGGGAAGCGGGTGACGCGGTCGGCGACGCCTCAAGCCGCGCGCGGTCTCGCCGCCGCCTGCGCCAGCTCCAGCAGCGCGCGGGCGGCCGGCGCGTGGCGCTTGCCGCCGCGGCGCGCGATCGAGATGCGGTGGACGAGCTGCGGGGCGCGCAGTTCGGCGACGTGGATCGGCGGTCCGGGCGCGGCGGCGTCGGAGCGGGGGAGGACGGCGACGCCGAGCCCCTCGGCGACGAACGCCCGCGCGCGGGCGACCTCGCTCGTCTCGAAGGCGACGCGCGGCTCGAAGCCGGCGTCGAGCGCGGCGCGGCGGACGGCGTCGCGGATCGTCGCGCCGGCGGGGAAGGCGACCAGCTCCTCGTCACGCAGGTCGGCGATCGTCAGCCGGCGGCGGCCGGCGAGCCGGTGCGCGGGCGGCAGCGCGACGACGAGCGGCTCGCGCGCGAACTCGGTCAGCTCCAGCCCGCGCACGTCGTCGGGCGCGACGAGCGAGAGGAAGGCGAGGTCGAGCGCGTCGCTGCGCAGCTGCTCGGCGAGCACGGCGCTGAGCCCCTCGCGCACGACCAGCTCGACCTGCGGGTGGCGCGCGTGGAAGCCGGCGATCAGCCGCGGCAGGTGCAGCGGACCGGGCGTCGTCGTCAGCCCGATCGTCACGCGCCCCGCGAGCAGACCGCTGAGCTGCTGCAGCTCCTCCGCGGCGTCGTCCAGCTCCGCCAGCACGCGGCGGGCGCGGACGCACAGCAGCGCGCCGGCCTCGGTCAGCGTGACGCTGCGCGTCGTGCGGTCGAACAGCGCCAGCCCCAGCTCCCGTTCGAGCTTGCCGATCTGCTGCGAGAGCGCCGGCTGCGCGACGTGGCAGCGTGCGGCCGCGCGCGTGAAGTGGCGCTCGTCGGCGAGTGCGACGAGGTAGCGCAGCTGCCGTAGTTCCATCGACAAAGCTTATGAGTTTGAGAGTGACTGCGTCTTGGACTTCTTGATCGCGGTGCTCGACGCTGGGCGCGCCCAGAGCGGACGAGGAGAAGCGAGATGGGAACGACGAAGGTGGCGGCCTCGGCCGCCGAGGCGCTGCGCGACGTCGCCGACGGCGCGACGGTCGCGGTCGGCGGCTTCGGGCTGTGCGGGATCCCGCAGGACGCGATCGCCGCGCTGCGCGACGGCGGCGTGCGCGGCCTGACGGTCGTCAGCAACAACTGCGGCGTCGACGACTTCGGCCTCGGACTGCTGCTGGAGAACCGCCAGATCGACACGATGATCGCCTCCTACGTCGGCGAGAACAAGCGCTTCGAGCAGCAGCTGCTGTCGGGCGAGCTGGCGGTCGAGCTGATCCCGCAGGGGACGCTCGCCGAGCGGCTGCGCGCCGGCGGCGCCGGCATCCCCGCCGTCTACACGCCCGCCGGCGCCGGCACCCCGATCGCCGACGGCAAGGAGACGCGCGACTTCGGCGGCCGCGAGCACCTGCTGGAGCACGCGATCGTCGCCGACGTGGCGCTCGTGCGCGCGTGGAAGGGCGACGCGCTCGGCAACCTCGTCTACCGCCGCACGGCGCGCAACTTCAACCCGCTCGTGGCGATGGCCGGCCGCGTCACGATCGCCGAGGTCGAGGAGCTGGTCGAGGTCGGCGAGCTGGACGGCGACCAGATCCACACGCCGGGCGTCTTCGTCCAGCGGATCTTCGAAGCGAGCGCCGCCGAGAAGCGGATCGAGCGGCGGACGGTCACGGTCGCGGCGCGCGCGGCAGAGGTGGCGGCATGAGCGCCGCGCGCGAGCGGATCGTCCAGCGCGCGGCGCTGGAGATCGCCGACGGGATGGTCGTCAACCTCGGGATCGGCCTGCCGACGCGCCTCGCGGACGCCGGCTTCGGCAGAGCCGGCGTGCTGCTGCAGTCGGAGAACGGCCTGCTCGGGATCGGCCCCTACCCGGCCGAGGAGGAGGTCGACGCCGACCTGATCAACGCCGGCAAGGAGACGGTCACCGCCGTCGCCGGCGCCTCGTACTTCGACTCGGCGGAGTCGTTCGCGATGATCCGCGGCGGCCACGTCGACCTTGCGATCCTCGGCGGGATGGAGGTCTCCGCCGCCGGCGACCTCGCCAACTGGACCGTTCCCGGCAAGCTCGTGAAGGGGATGGGCGGCGCGATGGACCTCGTCCAGGGCGCCAAGCGCACGATCGTGATCATGGAGCACCGCGACCGCAGCGGCGCCTCGAAGGTCAAGCAGGCGTGCACGCTGCCGCTGACCGGCCGGCGCGTCGTCGACCGCCTGATCACCGACCTCGCCGTCTTCGACTTCCCCGGCCGCGGCGCGGCACCGATGCGGCTGGTCGAGACGCTGCCCGGCGTCACCGTCGAGCAGGTTCGGGCTGCGACAGAGGCGACGTTCGAGCTGTGAGCGCGAGGCCCGTCTCCGGGTCGAACAGGTGCAGTCGGGCGGTGTCGACGCGCAGGCGCACGGCACTGCCCGGCTGAGCGCCGGATGGGGCGGAGACGCGCGCGACGACGGCGGTGGCGGTGTCGCGCGAGCTGGCGCGGTGGGCCGGCAGGTCGCCGCTCAGCAGCAGGTCGTCGACGGCGCCGAGCCGCTCGACCGCGGCGATCGTCGCGCCGATCTGAGAGCCGATGATGGCGGCATCAGGGGAGAGCGGCTGCAGGTGCTCCGGCCGGATGCCGGCGACGACCTGCTCGCGCCCGCCGAGCGCGGCCTGCTGCGCCGCGTCCAGCTCGATCGTCACAGACGGCCCGCGCAGCGTCGCGCCGTCGCGTTCGAGCGCGAGCAGGTTCATCGGCGGCGAGCCGATGAAGCCGGCGACGAAGAGGTTGCGCGGGCGCTCGTAGAGGTCCTCCGGCGTGCCCTCCTGCTGCACCGAGCCGTCGCGCATCACGATCACGCGCTCGCCCAGCGTCATCGCCTCGACCTGGTCGTGCGTGACGTAGATCGTCGTCGTCGCCAGCTCGCCGTGCAGTCGCGCCAGCTCGGCGCGCATCGTCAGGCGCAGCTTCGCGTCGAGGTTGGAGAGCGGCTCGTCCATCAGGAAGGCCGACGGCTGGCGCACGATCGCGCGGCCCATCGCGACGCGCTGGCGCTGGCCGCCCGAGAGCTGCGACGGTCTGCGGTCGAGCAGGTCGGCGAGGTCGAGCAGCGCGGCCGCCTCCTCGACGCGCCGCCGCACGTCGGCCTTCTCGCTGCCGCGGACCTTCAGCCCGTAGCCCATGTTCTGGCGCACGGACATGTGCGGGTAGAGCGCGTAGTTCTGGAAGACCATCGCGATGTCGCGGTCACGCGGGGCGAGGTCGGTGACGTCACGGTCGCCGATCCGCACCGTGCCGGCGTCGGGCTCCTCGAGCCCCGCGACGATCCGCAGCAGCGTCGACTTGCCGCAGCCCGACGGCCCGACGAGGACGGCGAACTGCCCGTCGGGTATGGCGATGTCGGTCGCTTGCAAAGCCAGTCGATCCGCGCCGGGATAGGACTTCGCGACCTGTTCGAGGGTGATGGCGGACATCTCTTCTCCAGTCTTCGTCACCGCGATTCCCGGCGACGTGTCCTTGACATACAAACCCATTTGCGCGTAGCGTGCAAATCGCTTTGGAGGAGAAGCCCGAAATCACGATCGCCGATGTCGCCCGTGCGGCCGGCGTCAGCGCCACGACGGTTTCGCACGCGCTCAGCGGCAACCGGCCGGTCTCCTCGGCGACGGTCGAGAAGGTGCGCGCGACGGCCGCGGCGCTCGGCTACCGGCCCAACCCGGTCGCGGCCAGCCTCCGGACCCGCCGCACGCAGACCGTCGCGCTCGTGATCCCCGACATCACGAACCCCTTCTATCCGATGCTCGCGCGCGGCCTGCAGGACGCGCTCGCCGAGGCGAATTACCACATCTTCATCTGCAACACGGACCAGGACAGCGAGCTGGAGCGCGAGCTGGTCGCCGACCTCGTGCAGCGCCAGGTCGACGGCGTCGTGATCGCGCCGTTCGGGCTGACGCCGGCCGACGTCGAGGCGACGCTCGGCCGCGGCGTCTGGATGGTCTCGCTCGGTCCGGCGCTCGACCATCCCGAGGTCGACGTCGTCGAGGTCGACGACGCCGGCGGCGCCCGTCAGGTCGCCCACCATCTGACCGAGCTGGGCCACCGCCGGATCGCGCTGATCGCCGGCACCGCCCGCACCGGCGTCGAACGCGAGAAGGGCTTCCGCGCCGGCCTCGCCGACGCCGGCGTCGCGCTCGACGACGCGCTCGTCGTCGCCGGCGACTGGACCCAGGACGGCGGCGCCCAGGCGCTCGAGCAGCTGCTGGAGCAGCCCGATCCGCCGACCGCCGTCTTCTGCGCCAACGACCTGATGGCGATCGGCGCGCTCTCCGTCGCGACCGCGCGCGGCCTGCGCGTCCCGGAAAACCTCTCGATCGTCGGCTTCGACGACGTCGACGCCGCCGCGCGCCTGACGCCGTCGCTGACGACCGTCCGCAACCCCGCTTACGCGATGGGCGAGAAGGCGGGACGGCTCGTCCTCGCCCGTCTCGCCGGTCAGCGCGCCGGAGACCCGGCGCACTGCCTGCTGCCCTGCTCGCTCGTCGAGCGGCAGTCGACCACCAGAAGGAGCTGAAGTGCACGACGTACTGGATCTGCGTGACCTGCTCGCCGACGAGCTGGTCCAGCGCCGCGAGAGCGGCAGCGACGTCTCATCGCTCGAAGGCGAGGTCGAGACGGCGCTGCGCGACGGCGCCGACGCGCTGCGGCTCTCCGCGCTGCTCGACGCGCTGGAGCGGACGCCCATGGTCGACGGCTGGCCCTACGAGGAGCCGTCGGCGGCGGAGGAGATCGTCGCCGCGCGCGCCGAGCTGCCCGCGCTGCCGCCGCTGGAGCTGAGCGACGCGCAGCTGCTCGACCGCATCACCGCGGCATGGCTCGGCCGCTGCGCCGGCTGCGTCCTCGGCAAGCCGCTGGAGGGGATCGACCGCGCGCCGATTCGCGCGTACCTGGAGCGCACCGGCGCCTACCCGCTGACCGACTACGTCCCGCGCGAGGAGCCGCTGCCGGGCGGCTTCGAGACGTACGACTCGTGGAGCACCGCGACGCGCGGCAACATCGTCGCCTCCGCCCGCGACGACGACACCGACTACACGATCCTCGGGCTGATGGTGCTGGAGACGCACGGCTTCGACTTCACGCCCGCGCAGGTCGGCGAGCTGTGGCTGGAGCGGCTGCCGTTCCTGCAGATCTACACCGCCGAACGGGCCGCCTACCGCAACCTCCTGCATGGGATCGCGGCGCCGGAGACGGCGACCGTCCGCAACCCCTACCGCGAGTGGATCGGCGCGCAGATCCGCGCCGACGTGTTCGGCTACGTCGCCCCCGGCGATCCCGTCGCCGCGGCCGAGATGGCCTACCGCGACGCCGCGCTCTCGCATGTCGCCAACGGCATCTACGGCGAGCAGTGGGCGGCCGGCCTGATCGCCGCCGCCTTCACCGCCGCGACGATGCGCGACGCGCTCGACGTCGCCTGCGCGCTCGTGCCGCCGCGCTCGCGGCTGGCGGAGGCGCTGCGCTTCGTCGACGAGCTGCACGCGCGCGGACTCGATTGGGAGGTCGCGCGTGACGAGCTGGAGGTCCGCTACGGCGCGCTCAGCTTCGTCCACACGATCCAGAACGCGGCCGTCGTCGCGGCGGCGCTGCTGTGGGGCGACGGCGACTTCACGCGCACGATCGGGCTCGCGGTCCAGGCCGGCTGGGACACCGACTGCAACGGCGCGACAGCCGGCTCGGTCTTCGGTGCGATGCACGGCAGCACGGCGCTGCCGGAGCGTTGGGTCGCACCGCTGAACGACACGATTCGCAGCGCGATCTTCAACTGCGACGGATCGCGGATCTCGGAGCTGGCGCAGCGCACCGCCGCGCTCGCCAGGCAGCGCACGGCCCCCGCGGCCGCCACCGCCGGCGCTGCCGGCGACTGACCCTGCACACGGAGGAGAGAGAGCATGGGTTCATCGAACATGACGCGGCGCGAGGCGCTCGTGCGCGGCGGCGCCGGCCTGCTCGGCATGACCGCCGCGGGCAGCCTGCTGGCCGCGTGCGGCAGCTCCGGCGGCAGCGGCGGCAAGGCGGCGACCGTCGCCGCCGTCGAGCCGGCCAGCGGCGACGTGACCTACTGGTACACGGTCACCAACGCGAAGCAGAAGGCGTACCAGCAGAGATACGACTTCGACGCCTTCTCGGCGGCGAACCCGAACATCACGCTGGAGACCTCGCAGAAGCCGCTCGACACGATCGGCCGCGTCACGCAGACGGCGCTGCAGGCCGGCAAGGGCCCCGATGTCGTCGTCTCCGACGGCCCCGCGCCGGCCGCCGCCTACGCCCGCGCCGGCAGCATCGTCGCGCTCGACGAGTACGCGGAGAAGTACGGCTGGGGCGAGAAGATCCTGCCGTGGGCGCTGGAGGCCGGGCGCCTGGACGGCAAGCTCTACTCGCTGCCGATGTCGTACGAGTCGATGGTCCTCTTCCGCAACGAGACGCTGTTCGCGGAGAAGGGCTGGTCGGCGCCGAGAACGCGTGCCGAGGTCGAGGCGATCGCGACCGACGCGATGGGCCAGGGGATCGTCCCGTTCGCCGCCGGCAACGCCGAGTGGAAGGGCGCGACCGAGTGGTTCGTGACCGCCTTCTTCAACAACTGCGCCGGCCCGGAGGCGATGCAGGAGGCGCTGACCGGCGAGCGCAGATGGACCGACCCGCTGTTCGAGGAGTCGATCGTGCTGATGGCGGACTGGTTCAGAAGAGGCTGGTTCGGCGGCGGCGTCGAGCAGTTCTTCTCCAACCGTTTCGACCCGCTCTACGCCGGCATGGCGAGAGGCAGATACGCGATGAACCTCGAAGGGACGTGGGCGTTCGCGAACATGAGCGCCTTCTTCGACGGCGAGGCGAGATACGACTGGTCGCCGCTGCCGTCGCTGCGCGACGGCGTGCCGGACGACATGTTCGCGCTCGGCTCCGGCGGCACCTGGTCGGTCAACGCGAAGGCGCAGGCGGCCGGCGCGGCGGCCGCCTACATCGACTGGCAGTTCAACGACCCGAGACGGATCGCGGAAGGTGTCGCGGCCGCCGAGATGCAGCCGACGCCGCTGAAGCTGACCGCCGCCGACTTCCCCGCCGGCACTGACCCGAAGGTCGAGCGCTTCTACGTCGAGTTCGGCGCCTCGACCGGCAGGGGCACGTTCGGCTACTCGACCTGGACGTTCATGCCGCCGAAGTCGAACGCCTACCTGTCGGAGGAGATCGAGAAGGTGCTGATCGGCTCGCTGAAGCCGGCCGACTACCTGTCCGGGCTCGACCGCCTGTTCCGCTCGGAGCTGGCGCGCAAGGACGTTCCGCCGATCCCGCCGCAGGCGAGCTGAGCGATGGCCGTCGCGGTCCGGCGCCGGGGGACGAGCGCGCACCTGCGCGCCCGTCGCCGGCTCGGCTGGCTGTTCCTGGCGCCGCTGCTCGTCGTCAACGTGCTCGTGATCATCGGGCCGTCGATCGCCGCGCTCTACTACTCGTTCACCGACTGGAGCGGGATCGGCGAGGCCAACTGGATCGGCCTCGACAACTACACGCGCCTGCTGGAGGACCCGGCCTTCCGCTCCGGCCTGCTGCACAACCTGCAGTGGACGGCGATCTTCCTGACCGTTCCGATGGCGATGGCGCTGGCCGGCGCCTTCCTGCTCTCGCGCGTGACGCGCTTCCGGCTGCTGTTCCGCGTCGCCTTCTTCGTCCCGTACGTGATCGCCAGCGTCGTCAGCGCCTCGATCTGGGAGAACCTGCTCGACCCGCAGGCCGGGATCGGCAGCGCGCTGGGGATCCCGGGGCTGGAGGGGACGTCGTTCTTCGGCGACCCGTCGCTGGCGCTGCCGGCGGTCGCGTTCGTCGACATCTGGCACTTCTGGGGCTTCCTGCTGGTGCTGTTCCTCGCCTCGATGCAGTCGATCGACCGCGAGCTGTACGAGGCCGCGCGCGTCGACGGCGCCGGGCTGTGGCGCGAGTTCCGCGACATCACGCTGCCCGGGATCCGCCCGACGCTCGTGTTCGCCGTCGTGCTCGTGACGATCTGGTCGTTCCTGACCTTCGACTACGTCTACATCATCACCGAGGGCGGGCCGGCCGGCGCGACCGAGACGGCCGCGACGCTGCTCTACAAGAACGTGTTCGAGTACAACGAGGCCGGGTACGCGGCGGCGATGGGGCTGACGCTGAGCGTCGTCGCGTTCGTCGTGATGGCCTTCTACGGAATCGCGCGAAAGCTCGGGTGGCGCGTATGAGGAACTACCGCTCGACTCCGGTCTACGCCGTGCTGACGGCGCTGCTGGTGTTCGCGATCGGGCCGCTCGTCGTGCTCGTCTTCAACGCGCTCAAGACGCGCAGAGAGGCGGCCACCGACGCGATCGGCCCGCCCTCGAGCGTGCGCTTGCAGAACTTCGTCGACGCCTTCGACCAGGGCAACCTCGGGCAGACGATGCTCAACAGCGCGCTGATCACCGCCGGCACCGTGATCGGCGTCTGCGTGATCGCCGGCCTCGCCGCCTACGCGCTGACCCGCCTGGAGATCCGCGGCGGCGGCGCCGTGACGGCGTACCTGCTGGTCGCCACGGCGATCCCCGCGCAGCTGTTCCTCGTGCCGCTGTTCTTCCTCTGGACCAACCTCGGCCTCTACGACAGCCGCTTCGGGCTCGTGGTGATCTACTGGGCGCTCTACTCGCCGCTGGCGACGCTGCTGCTGCGCTCGTACTTCGTCGGGCTGCCGCGCGACTTCGAGGACGCGGCGCGGATCGACGGCGCCGGCGAGCTGCGCGTGCTGCGCGACGTCGTGCTCCCGCTCGCGCGGCCCGGTCTGACGACCGTCGCGCTCGTCGTCGGCCTGTTCGCGTGGAACGAGTTCTTCTTCGCGATCACCTTCCTGCAGGACGACACGAAGATGCCGGTCGTGACGAGCTATCTCGCCTTCACGCAGAGCTTCACGCGCGACTGGACGCTGACGAGCGCCGCGGCGCTGATCATCGTGCTGCCCGTGCTGGTGCTGTTCATCGGGCTGCAGCGCAAGTTCATCGACGGGCTGACGGCCTCGGGGCTGAAGGGGTGATGTCACGGTGACACGCGTGATCGTGGTCGGCTCGGTCAACGAGGACCTCGTCGTGCGGGCGCCGATCCCGGCGCCGGGGGAGACGGTCGCGGCGAGCGAGTCGCTGGCGCTGCTGCCCGGCGGCAAGGGCGCAAACGCCGCCTGCGCCGCCGCCCGGCTCGGCGCCGAGACGCAGTTCGTCGGCTGCGTCGGCGACGACGACGCCGGCGCGCGCGCATGCGAGCAGCTGCTGGCGGCCGGCGTCGGCATCGGCCGCCTCGCGGTCCTGCCGCAGGTCGGCACCGGTCGCGCGGTCGTGATCGTCGACGACGCCGGCGAGAACGCGATCGTGATCGCGGCCGAGGCGAACGGTCGGCTCGACGCCGCGCGCGTGGAGGCGGCGGTCGCGGCGCTGGCGCTGCCGGGGGCCGTCGTGCTGAGCAACCTCGAGATCCCCGCTGAGGCGGTCGAGGCGGCCGCCGCGGCGGCGTCGGCGCACGGGCTGCGCTTCGTGCTCGACCCGGCGCCGGCGCGCGTGCTCGGCGACGCGCTTCTCCCGCCGGGGGCGGTGATCGTGCCCAACGAGCACGAGCTGACGCAGCTCGGCGCGACGCCGGCCGAGCTGCTGGCGCGCGGCGCCGGCGCGGTCGTCGTGACGCGCGGGGCGGAGGGCGCCGAGCTCCACGAGCGCGACGCCGCGCCGGTGCGGATCCCCGCGCCGGCCGTGCGCGCGGTCGACACGACCGGCGCCGGCGACGCC